>DMIX01000444.1 GCA_003451975.1 Propionibacteriaceae bacterium | reverse complement strand
CTGCAAGCTGGAGGAGCTGTCCGGGATGCAGGATTTCGAGGAGACGCATTTCGCCACGATCGAGGTTCCGGGGTACTTCGGTGGAGCGCTCACGATGTTGCCGGATGACGCGATCGAACCCATGGAAGTCCCCGTGGTCAAGGAGCTCGTGCCTCCCGGCGAAGTGGCCTTGCGGAAGGGTGCAGCGGTGCGCGCCAGCGACGGGCACATCGGCCAGGTGGACGAGCTGCTGGTGAGTCCCGTAGACAACAAGATCACCCATCTCGTGTTGCGCAAAGGCCACTTATGGGGCAAGCGGGAGGTGACGATCCCTGTCACCGAAATCGACCGCATCGAAGAGGACACTGTCTATCTAAAGCTGGACAAACAAGCCATCGAGCATCTGCCCTCGTCGCCAGCGTGATGGGGAATGGCTGATTCATGTTCATAGCGGATTCACGTCGATGATCTCAAATCTAAACGTTTTGGATATGACCCTGCTCGTTTGGCTCGGCTCGCTCGGTGCGGGTCTCTTAGGTGCGCTAACCGGATTGGGCGGCGGCGTTGTGCTTGTCCCAATGCTCACCCTGCTATTTGGGGTAGACATACGTTATGCCATCGGTGCTTCGCTGGTATCGGTAATTGCCACGTCCTCCGGTGCAGCCGCAGCATACGTGAAGGAGGGTTTCACCAACATCCGTGTGGGGATGCTGTTGGAGGTCGCGACAACAGTTGGGGCGCTGGCCGGCGCCTCGTTGGGCTCGGTCCTGTCCGGAGCTGTGGTCGCGGTGATTCTCGGCGTCACGCTGGTGTATTCCGCCTATCTGTCCACGAGACCACAGCACGCGGTGTCTCAGGATGCTCCGCCAGATGCGTTGGCCTGCAGTTTGAAACTGAACGGGTGCTACCCGGCCGCTGAGGGCTGGAGAGCGTACAACGTCTACTGCGTGCCGGGCGGGTTCGGCGTCATGTTCGTCGCAGGCACACTCTCGGGCCTGCTCGGCATCGGTTCAGGGGCAGTCAAGGTACTGGCGATGGATACCATCATGCGCATCCCGTTCAAGGTCTCGACCACCACCAGCAATTTCATGATCGGCGTCACGGCCGCCGCCAGCGCGGGGGTCTATCTCAACCGGGGCTATATCGACCCTGGCCTGGCGCTGCCGGTCATGTTGGGAGTCCTGATCGGATCGGTAGCAGGAACCCGGGTACTGGCGAGAGCCCGTACGCGCACTCTACGGGTTCTGTTTGGCGTCGTCATCTTTTTCTTGGGAATTCAAATGATTTACAAAGGGCTGGCCGGGGGAATCTGACAGTGGAATCGCAGAGGGATTCGGAGCAGTTGGATCAACTCATCGGCAACCTGTTGCTGATCGGAGTGATTGTCTCGGGTGCGGTCGCCGCAATCGGTGGGGCCTTCTATCTCGTCGACTATGCCTTCACGCCAGCCGACTACCACGTTTTTCATGGTGAGCCGGCCGCGCTGAAAAGCGTGGGAGGCATCGTATCGGCTGCACTGTCCATGAACAGCCAGGGAATCATCCAGTTGGGCCTGCTGTTGCTGATCGCCACCCCGGTCGCCCGCGTAGTGCTGTCGATCGTGGCTTTCGCGCTCCAGCGCGACCTGCTGTACGTCGGCATCACCCTGATCGTCCTCGCCGTGCTCGCCTTCAGTCTGCTGAGTGGGGGCGTGTAGCGCCAACGGGAGCGACACACGCGGACTACCGGAGTCGGTCCAGTAGAACATTGCGTTGGCCACGATATCCCGTCCAGATGCCTATGTTGCTGAGATAGCCCGGCCCCAGGCACTACCCGCATCGCGCCGGTTCCATTGAGTTCAGACGCTATTGCAGTTCCATTTCGAGGATGCTCACAGCCGGCAGGAGAATTATGCCCGCCTGTCGGAAGTCATCAGCCCCGACGCTGTGTACGATGCATTGCGGCATGTCTGCACCCCTGAGAAACTCGCTGAATTGGAGACGACATGCGACACCGATGACGAGGCACCTATTCACAGGTTTGTAGCACAATACACGCTTCAGAAACGCCTGGCGCAACCGCGCGTCCAGGGCGAGCAGGGTGACATCGCATGAACAGATATGACTGGAGCAGGCTAACTCACCTTCAGTTGGGACGTTACGCCGAATACTTCGTCAAAATGGAATTCACGCTGTTCGGCTTCGACGTCTATTCGGCTGAAGTCGACGACAAAGGCATCGACTTCGTGATTCGTAGAGACGAACGGTATTACGACGTTCAGGTGAAATCGGTCAGGAAGCTCAACTCCGTGTTCTTTCCGAAATCCAAGTCCGATCTACATGACAACCTGCTCGCTGCGGTCACCATCTTTCAACCGTTTCAGCCCCCGGAGTTGTATCTCATCCCTGCCGTGGCATGGTATGTGCCTGATGCGTTGCTCGTCAGCCGAGATTACGCGGGCAAACAGAGCGCGCCGGAGTGGGGGCTCAATTTGAGCCAGAAGAACATGGTTCTCCTGGAGCGATTCGCTTTCGACCAAACGGTCAACGATTTGTTCTGAGCTATCGGTGCCAGCGCGAAGATAGGGTGGAATGCCATCCAGAAGAGAAGTGATGAATCGCTTCGGGGCGTGCAGCGGAGGGCTCGGCGGCATCGCCGATACCAGACCCACGACGAAATCGAATTTGCCTCTCCTATGACGACTCACTTCCCGAGCGCAGCCGGTAGGCAAAGAAGTCTGCAGAATCTTGACAGGCTCCATGTCTATGATAGACTACTGGCAGGGACGACTTAGGGCGCAGGAGGTGCGGGCATGGGATTCTTTGGCACGGGTGATGACGATAGTGTGCACGTCAAACGGCGACGGCCGGACGGGCCGGCGGATACCGGTCCACGCGAACGGGCCGAGGCGCCCCGCCGCCGCAGGTCCGAAGGCAGCGGGACTGAAGAGCCGGCCGGCGGCGGTCCGAGCGGCCAAGGGACGGGCGGCACAGGAGGGGGCGGCCTGCGCAGAACGATGCGCCGTCCCATGTCTACGCTCGGCGGAGGCAAGGGATGCAGCGGTTTGCCGCTGCACGCTTTGTTCCTGGTCATCATCGTGGTCGGAATCTGCATGCTCCTGCAGGGACCGATAGAGCTGATCTCGACTCCGACCCAGATCGAGCCAGCGGAGCAGATCGTCACAACGACCAGGGTCGTTGTCGCTCCAACCCGAACGCCGGCCGCCCCGCTGCTCGCGCGGCCCACTGCCACGATGCAACCTACCGTCACGGCGCGGCCTACTACTGCGGCAACGACTGGCGGTTGGCCGTTGTTGGGTCGACCGACCGCAACTTCACCCCGTGGCGACACCTGGACCGTGATGCTCTACCAGGACGCCGACGACAAGGTCCTCGAGCAGGATATCTACTTCGACCTGAATGAGGCGGAGCGCGTCGGCTCGACGGACCGCGTGCACATCGTCGCCCAGATGGACCGTTTCCGCGGCGGTTTCTCCGGAGATGGCAATTGGACCACCGCAAAGCGCTTCTATCTGACACGAGACGATGATCTGGATCGGGTTCGGTCGGGGAGTGTAGACCTGGGTGAGATCAATATGTCTGATCCGAACAACCTGATCGACTTCGTCACCTGGGCGGTTAGGGAGTATCCCGCCGACAAATACGCGCTGATCCTCTCGGACCACGGTATGGGCTGGCCGGGTGCGCTCACAGACCCAGACCCTAAGACGAGAATCCGAACGAGTGTTCCCATCGCCCAAGCCATGGGCAATCTCACCTACCTGGCGGATTTGGACGCGGCGCTCGGCGAAATCCGCGCCAGAACCGGAATCGACAAGTTCGAGATCATCGGCCTAGATGCCTGCCTGATGAGCCACATCGAGGTCTACAATGCCCTGGCGCCCCACGCGCGTTATGCGGTGGCTTCTCAGGAAACCGAGCCAGGGCTGGGTTGGGCCTACACCGGGTTTCTCAGCGGGTTGGCGAAGGCTCCTGATATGAGCGGCGCCGATCTCGGGAGACTCATCGTGAACACGTACATCGAGGAAGACCAACGCATCGTGGACGAACAGGCCCGCGCCGAGTACATGCGCCAGGGCTCGCCTATGGGCAACCTCTTCGAGTTGTTGCTGCAACCCTCATCTGACACCCTGGCCGAGCGGACGGCGCACAACGCCACCCTGACCGCAATCGATCTGGAGTTCGTCCCACAACTGATGGACAGCATCAACGCCCTGTCCAACGCGCTGGTCCACGCCGACCCTTCGTCAGTAGCCCGCGCCAGGAACTACGCTCAGCCATTCACCAGCATCTTCGGCGCAGAGGTACCCCCATCGTACATCGACCTGGGCAGCCTTGCACTACTGGCCGAGCGATTCACCGGGGATGAAGATGTCGCCAAAGCCGTCAATGATGTGCTCAGATCGCTGCAGGCCGCAGTTGTCGCGGAGAAACACGGTCCGGACAGAGCGGGGGCCACCGGCGTCTCGATCTACTTCCCCATATCGCAGCTTTACCGGTCCGCCGTAGCCGGGCCACAGTCATACACTGCAGTAGCAAGTCGTTTTGCGCAAGACTCACTCTGGGACGATTTCCTCGCGCACTATTTCGCCGGACGGTCCTTCGAGCCCACCGCCAGAGCGGCCGCCATACCGGATGCGGGGGCGCGGTCCCTTACGCCAGGTGGAGGAGGCATCCAACTGGGTCCCGTGCAACTCTCCGACGACAGAGCAGCGCCGGGCGAGCCGGTGAGAATGCGCGCCAAAGTGACCGGTGAAAACGTAGGTTACGCGTATGTCTTCGCCGGATACCTCGATGCAGAATCCAACTCGATCTACGTGGCCGATATGGACTATCTGGAAAGCCCCTCCAGCCGCGTTACCGGCGGCGTTACCTACCCGGACTGGGGTGACAGGGGCAGTTTCACCCTCGATTTCGACTGGGAGCCGCTGATGTTCGCCATTACCGACGGCAAGACCACGGCACAAACCTTGCTCACGCCGCGCAGCTATGGCAGATCTCCTGAAGACGCCGTATATACCGTCGATGGCATCTATACGTTCTCGGACGGCACGACGCGCAGCGCTCGCCTCTACTTCCGCAACGGGATTCTCCGTCAGGTATTCGGCTTCAGCAACTCGGATTTCACCGGGGCTCCCGCGGAGATTACTCCACACAGCGGGGACCAGTTCATCGTCTTGGAGGAGTGGATGGACCTCGACTCCCAGGGCAAAGTCAAGGAGGTCGTCAGACTGGAAGGCAGCACGCTCACGTTTGGCGCCACGACCTTCACATGGAAGACGCTCGACGCTGCAGTTGGCGACTACGTCATCGGCTTCATCGTAGAGGACCTGGACGGCAACTCCTACGAGAGCTACGCGGCAGTCGAAGTGCAGTGATGTCCGCGGCTTCAGGGCACGAGCAAAATCGAGTATGGGGCGGAACGACTAACCAACCCTTCGCACACCGCCGGACATGCGGGTCCACATCCGGCGATTCCTCACAGGATCCCCAAATTCTGGCTGCGGCCAGGATTTGGGGCTACCAGTATACGGATTTCACCGCTCGCGTCGTAGCCATGCGTTGAGAGAATCCCTTGCTTCGTCCAGCCTGGGCAATCGCGAGCGCTGGGTCATTTTGAATCCCAGGTCATCGCCTAGTAGCTCCAGCCAGGGGAGAAGCGCCTGGGACCTGACCCTGATCTCCCGCGGCCGAAGGTGATGTGCTGCAAGCATGCGTGCCATGGTCATTGGTATCGTCCCGCACATTGCTCCGAACGTGGGGCCAGAACTTAGCAGTTCATTCCCGAACACGAATCCGCTGCTGCTGTCGACCAGCAGCAGCACATACGCATACTGCGGTCGCTCACCCTTCGCCCCTATGCGACCGGGGAAAAAGGATAGATCGACCTCAAGGCTGACCTGGCTTTTCGGTAGACCCTTCAACAGATTAAGGGCGGCCATGTCCATAGGGACCGAGACGGTTTCCGGTTCCGGAGGCATTACCGATACCACATGATCGTCCCAGACCAACACGCCGCCCTTGTCTTCTGCCACCCGCACGAGATAGCTCGTATCGTCACCCGGCTCGAGCAAGTCAGGGTCTCCTTTGGCTCGCGCGACTACTGCCAGTGTCTGTTCCAGTACATACGTGAACGCTCGAATCTCATCCGACTCGAGATACCAGGGGAAGTAGCCCGGCCGGTAGCTGCGGAACATGGGCCACGCACCCCGGCCGCGAAATTTGAGATCCAACTGTTTGATCACATGCAGATCTTTGGGTGTCAGTATACTCCGGTCTTCGAACGAGACTTGAAGCTGTGGGACTTCGAGCACCATGCCAGCATCGCTCGCTAAGTCCATTTGTT
>DMIX01000427.1 GCA_003451975.1 Propionibacteriaceae bacterium | reverse complement strand
TTACGAAGCGCTGGTGCAGCCAGGGGTGCAGTCTCCCGTCAGCTATCAGCTCGGGTGGGATAGGCCGCGCGCGCCTGGCGAACGGATAGACTTTCTGGTGCACATGAGCGGAACCGTGGGTGTTCCGTTCGGTGCGATAGTTGAGACGCTGGCGGATCCCGCCGGATTCCTGCCTGCGGATTCGCACCAATCGTTAGTGATCTGCCAACCGTAGAGGGCGGCAGGTCACGATGTTCGCTAGAACGAAAGGGGGAGCCATCTACCCATGACGAGACTGACCCAATTGTCTGCCTGGCGTGCTCTGGGAGACCATTACCGGACGATGGCCGAGGTCCACATGCGCGATCTCTTCACGCAGGACCCTGACCGTTTTCACAGGTTTTCGCTGCACTTCGGCGATATCCTGTTCGACTATTCCAAAAACCGCATCACCCAGAAAACCGTGTCGCTTCTCCTGGAGCTGGCAGAGGAGGCCGGGCTGGCGGAGGCAATTGCGGCGATGTTCAGCGGGCGAAAGATCAACACGACGGAAAACCGCGCCGTTTTGCACGTCGCTTTGCGCAACCGTTCGAACCGTCCGATCTTCGTGAACGGGCAGGACGTTATGCCTGCAGTCAATCGTGTGCTCGCGCAGATGCGACGATTCAGCGAGGCCGTCCGTTCGGGCGTGTGGCGCGGCTACTCGGGTGAACGTGTCACGGACGTGGTGAACATCGGCATCGGTGGTTCCGACCTGGGGCCGAAGATGGTCACCTGCGCGCTGACCCCCTACGTCACGCCGGAGATGCGCTTTCACTTCGTCTCCAACGTGGACGGGACGGACATTGCCGAAACGTTGAAACGCGTGCGCCCGGAATCGACCCTGTTCCTGATCGCTTCCAAGACCTTCACAACGCAGGAAACGATGGCGAATGCGCATACAGCGCGTGCCTGGTTCCTGGCCACTGCTGGTGACGAAGCCGCGATCGCCAAGCACTTCGTCGCGCTGTCCACCAACCGGCAGCGCGTGATCGAGTTCGGTATCGATCCGGACAACATGTTCGAGTTTTGGGATTGGGTGGGAGGGCGCTATTCGCTGTGGTCGGCGATCGGTCTGTCCATCGTGTTGGCAATCGGGATGGAGCAATTCGAGGCCCTGTTGAGTGGCGCGCATGCAGTGGACGAGCATTTCCGGGTGGCCCCATTCAGCGAGAATATCCCGGTCATCATGGCCCTGCTCGGCATCTGGTACAACAACTTCTTTGCGGCGCAAAGCTACGCTATCCTGCCCTACGACCAGTACCTGGCGCACTTCCCGGCCTATTTCCAACAAGGAGACATGGAGAGCAATGGCAAAAGCGTCACCAAAGCTGGCGAGTGGGTGGACTACACGACCGGTCCGGTCGTCTGGGGACAGCCGGGCACCAACGGACAACATGCGTTCTACCAGCTTATCCACCAGGGCACCAAGCTGGTTCCGTGCGATTTCCTGGCCCCGGCGCAAACGCACAACCCGGTAGGCGATCATCACCGGTTGCTGCTGTCGAATTTCTTCGCGCAAACTGAGGCGTTGATGCGTGGGAAGACGGCTGCGGAAGTGCGCGCCGACCTCCAGGCCCAGGGCGTCTCGGGCGAGGAGTTGGAGACGCTTGTCCCGGCGAAAACGTTCAGTGGCAACCGGCCCACGAACTCCCTGCTGTTTCCGCTTGTTACACCGCACACGTTGGGATCACTGATCGCCCTGTACGAGCACAAGATCTTCGTTCAGGGTGTGATCTGGGATATCAACTCGTTCGACCAGATGGGGGTGGAGCTGGGGAAGCAGCTCGCGACGGCGATCCTGCCCGAGCTTTCCGGCACAGAGGCGGTGACGGCGCACGACAGCTCCACGAACGGGCTGATCGATTATTACAAACAGATTCGTTGAGCCGGCTGCACACGGGAAGCGGATGGTCGCAGAGGAGGAAGAGAAACAAACCATGACTGCACGTAAGAACTACCTGATCGACATGGATGGGGTCCTGGTGCATGGCGCCAGCGTAATCCCGGGCGCCGCAGAGTTCATCCAACGTCTGCAGGATGGCGACTATGAGTACCTGGTGTTGACGAACAATCCGAACTACACACCTGGGGATCTGGCCCATCGCTTGCAGACGATCGGCATGGGTATTCCACTGGAACGCATCTTCACGTCGGCGATGGCGACGGCTTATTTTCTGCAAGCCCAGAAGCCGGGCGGAACGGCGTTCGTACTGGGCGAGAGCGGCTTGACGTCGATGGTGCATAGCGTCGGCTACATCATCACCGATCTCGATCCGGACTACGTCGTGCTCGGCGAGGGCCGGCACAGCCTGGAAGATCTGACCAAAGCCATTCGTCTCGTAGCTGGCGGCGCACGTTTCATCGCGACCAATCCGGACACGGGCGGCCCCGGCGATGGCGGCCTGTGGGTTGCCGGTTGTGGGGCAACGGCGGCTTTCGTCGAGAAGGCCAGTGGAGTTGCGCCGTACTTCGTGGGCAAACCTAATCCGCTGATGATGAGAACCGCCCTCAATTTTGCCAATATGCATTCCGAAGATACCGTGATGGTGGGCGACAATATGGCGACCGATGTGAAAGGTGGTATGGAGGCCGGCATGGAGACCATCCTCGTGCTGACCGGCGTAACCAAGCGTAGCGAGATCGACCGCTTCCCGTATCAGCCGACCCGTGTCCTGGGTGCGGTGGGTGACATCAAGCTGTAGAGCGGGGCGTGGCAGCGGCGACATAATCGGGAGGTTGCCGATGACCGAGACCCATAGCGCGCACGAAATCAAATCCCCCCATGTGTTCATGATCGCCGCCGAATGCCGCGGCCTGGCAAAAGTCGGTGGCTTGGGCGATGTCGTATGCGATCTGTCGAAGGCGCTGTACGACCTGGACGTTCCGGTCGCGGTGGTGCTGCCCTGCTACGACGTCATCGACCAGCCAGCCGCGTACATCGAGCAGTACAACGTCCCCTTCGGCGGGCGATACTGGATCGTGGACGTCTTTACCTGTGAGTTGGATGGTGTACCGGTCTATCTGCTGCGCAATGACGATTTCTTCGGCGGTGAGTACGGGGAGGTGTACATCCCCAGCGACCGGCGAGGCGGCGGTCCCTTCGAGGACGATGCGAAGCGTTTCGCCTTCTTTTCCGTGGCTGCGCTAAAGTGGATCGACCGGCGGCGCATGGCAGGCCGACCCGTCGATGCACTGCACTGCCACGACTGGCACACCGCGTCGCTGCTCGTACTACTGCGACACGATGCAGCGTACCGGCCCCTGTCCTGTCAAGTACGCACGTTGTTCACCATTCACAACCTGGACTACCAGGGCGTGCGCCCCTTCGTCGCTGGTGATGCGCCCGAACGGTTGTTGTCCTTCGCGGATTGGTTCCCAAGGCTTTATCGCGACATGTGTATGGCCGACATCCTCTATCCCCCTGCTGCCGGACACCCGCCCGGCACATACAATCCGCTGCGGGCGGGGATTGCCCTGGCGGACAATGTGAATACCGTCAGCCCGACCTATGCGTCGGAGATTACCCAGCCCGATGACCCGGCACGGAACTTCACAGGAGGCCGCGGTCTGCAAACCGACCTGCAATACGCGCGCGAGCAGGGCCGTCTCCACGCGATCTTGAATGGGTTGGACTACACACTGAACGATCCGGAGCGATTGGATCCGCCCTTTGCTGCGAACATGGCAGGCTGGGCGGTTGCCCGAGCGGCGCACCGCGAGCGTTTCGTCCGTAATCTGCCCGCGCTGCTTGGCGGACTGGCGGAGCGTTTGGGTGAGCGCTTCCGGAATCGCGAGCGTGTCGCAGCGAAGATGTCGGATTACGACGCAGAGGCATGGTTGCGCCGTCCGTTGGTGGTGGCTGTCACCCGTGCAGTGGCTCAGAAGGTAAGCATCCTCCGCGAACGGTTGGATGACATCACGCCGGTGTGGGAAGCGCTCCTCGCGCGCGAGTTGTCGCTGCTCATTCTGGGGAGCGGGGAACTACAGGACGAGCTGGAAGCGATCAACAGCCGGCCCAATGGGTTGTTCGTGTGTGCGTTCGACCCGGGCTTTGCACAGGAAATGTACATCGCCGGAGATCTGTTTCTCATGCCGTCCGACTTCGAACCGTGCGGGATCAGCCAGATGATCGCCATGCGCTACGGTTGTTTGCCGCTGGTTCACGACATTGGCGGGCTTCACGACACCGTGCAGGACATGCGTACCGGTTTCGTGTACAGCGGGCAATCGCGCGCGGGTGCACGCCGCGCGCTCCTGGACACGTTGGACCGTGCGCTCGAGCTCTACAGAACCGATCGAACGCGCTGGCAGAAAATGCAACTCCGCGCGATGGAGATGCGTTTCGCGTGGCGCACTGCCGCCAAGGAGTACCTGAAGTTATACAGGCTGGCACGTCCGTAGCAGTGGCACCTTGCTAGAAAAAACAAACCGGCCCGCTGTTACTGGACCGGTTTCGTGGTTTAACTTCCCTGGATCGTTTGTGCAAAACGACGCCCGAATTCGACCGCCCGCTTCATCTCCTGACTCGTCAGGCTTCCCGGAAACTCGAGATCGTCTACGACTTCCCATTGCAGCGGTTCGGCCAGGCGGAGAAATTCTTTTTTGGCGCCGCCGCTCCAGCCGTAGCTGCCGAAGTACGCCGCCGTACGTTTACTGATGTGCTTGCGCTTGATGACGTCCAACACGTGGGCCATCGGTGGGAACAAGCCGACTTCGTAGGTCGGAGCGCCGACCAGTACGCCCTGGTGGACCCACAGCGAAGGCAGAATATAGCTGGCATGTGTCCGCGCTACGTCGAAGATATTGACCGGCAATCCCGCGCTCGAGACTCCCTGGGCTACCGCGTTCATCACCTCTTCCGTATTGCCGTACATCGTGCCGTACAGCAGCGTCACACCGTGATCCGCTTTGCCTTCCGCATACGTCGTCCATTTCTTGTACAGCTCGGTGATGCGCGCCGGGGATTTCCGCCAGATCAGCCCGTGGGAG
>DMIX01000065.1 GCA_003451975.1 Propionibacteriaceae bacterium | reverse complement strand
CCCAGGTCGAGGCATTGTCTGTCACGCCGTACTCGCCGACGTCATTGGAACGCGGCATCGACGGCCTGCTCGTCAGTGCGGCGCGCGTCCTGCAAGCATCGATCACGGACGGACTATCACCTGAGCGTGAAGCATGGCGGATCAAAGATCAGCGGACGGCGGTCGACGTCATCTCCCAGAAGCTCAAGGCCCGCATCGCAGCTGCCGCACTCGACGATGCCGCGACCAAGCGAGCCAACGACCTTCTAGTCAACCGCCTCGATCGGTGGAACGAACGCGCCAAGCGGGCCGCCGAAATGCACAAGACTCTCGTCTATGAACGCACGGGAGAAGGTGGCAAGTACCTGCCTCTCATCATCAGCCCCGAGAACGCCAAGGCTTCCGTCGGTGGCTCGATGGAGGCTCCATTCGTGATCGCCAACTCAATGCGCGAGGTCCAACCCGAGATCAACCTGCTCGTGAGCCCAGTGCCCGAACGGCTCTTTGCTCGAACACCCGACGGGGTAGCTGACTGGATCCTGCCAGCTGACGAGGAGGACTGATGATCGACCCGCTGCCTGAGTCCGGCGAGGACATGCTGCACGACGAGCACGAACTGCTGGACCCGCTCGGAGACGCCGAGGAGGGCGTCGTGAAGAACCGCGCCAAGGTCGGCTCCGCTCGGCCTTCCTCGCTGCTCTACACCTACGGTCCCGGCGCGATCATGGACCTACCCAACTTCTCGATCATGCCCGCCGGTCTCGATGACTGGGAGACGATCTGGAAACGACGTGACCAGGTCCCCTTCATCCTGGAGCCGCGCCTGCTCAATGTCGTGAGACTCCACCTGGGGCCGCAGGTCAATGCACTGCGGCCGTTCCCATGGCAACCAAAGCGAATGGGCATGTCCAGCGAAGGCTCCGACCTCGGCATTCCGGGGCGCGTGTTCCCGCAGTGGCTCCGCTGCACGGGCTGCGACTACCTCGGCCCCTTACCTCGCTTCCACTACACCAATACCCACCCCTTCCGACCCGACCTCGCACAGTTCACCCACAAGAACTGCCCGGGGCGTGGCGGAAACTCAAAGAAGAAATCCGGCAGTCCTGCCGTACCTGCGCAGCACCTGCTGACGTGCACCAACGGCCACCTTGACGAGTTCCCCTACTCGCTGTGGGTCCACCGCGGCAAGAAGTGCCCCAAAGCCGAACTGCCGGACTTGAAAATGACGGACGCCAACGTCGGAAAGAGCGTCGGCTCGATCATCGTCTGCGCATCGTGCGGTCAGCGCCGAGGCATGGCTGAAGCTCAGGGCTCTATCGGCCGTGACAAGCTCCCTCAGAAGTGCCGAGGCCGCCACCCGCACCTCAATGCCTTCGACAACAGCTGCGATGCACGTCCCGCGCTCATCATGATGGGAGCATCGAACCTCTGGTTTGCCTCCACCCAGTCGATCATCGTCATGCCTCGCACCGACGCCGAGGAGAAGGAAGCCCTCGCCGACCACCTACGCGGCGAACTAGGCGTCGAGCAGGTCAGGCAGTTCGGCAACCAAATCGAGGTAATCAAGGCACTGGCAGAAGCGAAGAACATCGACCTCGACGGACTCAGCGACGACGACATCGCCGCTGCCGTGGCAGACGTCCTCACACCTGCCGACTCCGAGGAGGTGCGCCAAGAAAAGCTCGCCGCTTGGGACCCGGTCGACTTGCTCGTGCCCGAGTGGCGCTACCTCCAGAGGCCGTCATTGTTCCCCCAACAGCAAAACTCCAGCGGTCTGATGGTCACAGAGATGCAGCGGGACGCCGACCTGCACCCGAAGATCGGCCGAATTGTCGCGGTCAACAAGATGAAGAAGGTCAACGCCGTCCTCGGCTTCACTCGCCTGGACGAGATGGACCGCGTCAACGACCTCGTCACCCGACTGGTCAAGCTCACCCGCAGCGGCAAGTCAACCTGGGTGCCCGCGACCGAAGACCGTGGCGAAGGCATCTTTCTCCAACTGGACCTTGACGCCGTCGCGGGTTGGGAGCAGTCAATCCTTCCGACCCAATTGTGGGAGGCGCATCGATCCGCCCATCGGCGCAACTTCGAGCGGCGCTTTTCTGAGACTGCCAAGAAGGTCGACCCCAACCTACGACTGCCGGCACCGCGCTACTGGCTGCTCCACACGCTCTCACATGTGCTCATCCGCGAGATGGCGATGTCGAGCGGCTACGGCGCAGCCAGCCTCACCGAGCGCATTTACGGCTGGGCTAGCACTCCGCNNGGCCTGCTGATCTGCACGACGGCGTCCGACAGCGACGGCACCCTGGGAGGTCTGGTGGCCTTGTCCGAGCCGGAGCGTCTCCATGGGCTCGTCGTCTCGGCTCTTCGCCGGGCGGCGCGCTGCTCGTCCGATCCCGTCTGTGCCACGCGGACGCCAAGCGATCCCGAGGACTTCCTTCATGGGGCCGCTTGCCACTGCTGCTCGTTCGCCTCGGAGACCTCGTGTGAGAAGGCCAACCGTTTCCTCGACCGGCGGTTCCTGCTGAACCTTCCGACGGCCACCGGCGCGGCCATTCCCGGATTCTTCGGGAGCCCGGATGCCCTCTGACCCCTTTAAGACGCTCGGGGAGTTCCTGACCGCTAACGAGGCCGAAGCCCTTGCCGTTCAGTTCAGCTCCGGCCAACACCAAATCAAGGCGTTGTCTGTCGTCAACGCCACTCGTCGCGGCGAGGTGAAGCAGTTGCTCGCCGATGCCAGGCTCGGCCACGAGGACCGCGAACGCACAGCCGGGGTGCTGCTTGCAATCGCGGGGGCAAAGTCGCTCAACCGCGAACTCACGCCGGTCTGGACAATGCCAGGCAACGAAGCCAAAATCGGCCACCTCACCGGCGAGTTCCACCGCCTCGTGCAGGCAGCCCGCCAGTCAGTCGTGTGTGCAACCTACAACTT
>DMIX01000229.1 GCA_003451975.1 Propionibacteriaceae bacterium | reverse complement strand
GTCTCGGGCAGAGCGTCGTCATGGACGAGGTCGTCGCGCAGGCTCTGCCGGTTGAGCAGCGGCAGCGGGCTTTCGGGATCGTCATCGGCCTGGAGCAGATTCGTCACCACCTGATCCATGTAGGCGCGATCCTCGGCGAGGACGGCTTGGCGCTCTCGGCGATGCAGTGAAGCCAACGGATCACCGAGCCGTGCCCGCATCGCATCCAGCAGGGGCAGATCGGCGGTCGTCCACGGTGAGCCCTCCGCACGTTTGAGGAGGTGGAGCTCCTCCTCGCTGAGCCAGGGTGCGCAGCGGCGCAGGTAGGCAGGTACCGACCACAAGTCTGCGACCAGATCAGTGGCCTGCAGGATCGGCCAGATTCGTTGAAAAGTCCGTCGCAGATCATCGTTGGTGGCGAGCGCACCGCGCAGTTCGTCGGGAGTCACCGGGGCATCGTCGATCTGGCTCAGGCCGATCTCGGTCGCGATATCGAGCAGTGCCTCCCAGATGTCGTCGCGGGCCTCGTTGTGAGGCGTCCCGTCGTCGACGGTTTCGAACGCCTCGGCCCAATCGGTGGGCGTTAGGCGTACCTCGACCCACGGAGTCTCGATGATCATGGCCGCAGTGGGCAGTTCCTCATAGAGGCTGACGGCGGGTTCTACGGCATCGAGCAATCTGGCCGATGCTTTCAGCCGCGCGACAGCGGGCTGTAGCTCGGCTTGCGCGTCGGTGCCCTGGGGAACCAGATCCGCCAGGGTGCAGCTGAGCACCCCCTCCTCGCCCAAGCCGGGGAGCACATCGGCGACGTAGCGCAGGTAGTGGCGGTGGGGTCCGACGAAAAGCAGCCCGCCGTGGCTCCCGGACAGTCGAGCATCGGCGTAGAGCAGATAGGCCGCGCGGTGCAGCGCGACCACGGTCTTGCCCGTGCCCGGGCCGCCGTCGACCACCAACGCGCCAGCTGAATCCGCACGGACAATGGCGTCCTGGTCGGCCTGGAGAGTGGCCAGCACATCGCGCATCCTTCGCGATCGGCTCGAGCTCAGGCTGGCGATGAAGGCCGAGTCCTGATCGAGCGCCAGCGCCTGCGTCGCCGCAGTTGCGGCGAACGATTCATCCCAATAGTCGACGATGCGACCATCGCGCCAGCGATATCGGCGTCGACTCACCAAGCCCAACGGGTGGGCCGCCGTCGCTGCGAAGAACGGCTCCGCCGCCGGAGTGCGCCAGTCGATGATGAGCGGGTTTCCGGCGCTATCGCTGATCCCGACCCTGCCGATGTAGACCACCTCGGAGTCCTGTCCGACGATGCGTCCCAGGCACAGGTCGACGCCGAAACGCTGCAGCACGCCGAGGCGACCCGACAGCCGATGGATCTCCAGGTCGCGATCCATGGCGGCGCGACCCCGCCGTCCGGGAGCGCGGCGCAGTTCGGCCAACTGCGCCGTCAGGGAACGCTTCTGATCGCTGATCGTGGCCGCGACCAGCGCCAACTGCCGTTGGTCATGTTCGATGAGCGAGGCTTCCGCCTTCGCGGCGAGGTGGCGCGGGAGTGCGAATACGACGGGATCAGCCACGGGCGTCCTCCTTCGGAGGGTGAGATCTTTCGCCTCAACGGCGCCGCCGGGCACCGGATCGGAGGGATCGATTGTGCCCCCGCACCGGGGCCTTGCGGCAAGGCCCGGGTGAGGCTATATGTTGGAAGTGGCAAGGGTTGATGCTCGCCGGTGCCCGTCCGCGAATTGTCTCCTGACGCAGTCATTGGCGAGGGCCGCCGCCGGACACACCTCAGCGACCAGACAGCCCTAAGGCTGCTGGTCGAAGGTGGCGTGAATCAGCCGACGCTGACCTTGCTGAGCGGCCGCGCGAAGCTGCGTCCGCGGGTGAACCAGCGTTCCAACTCTTCGTTGGTGCCGCCGTCGGCGAAGCAACCGGTGACGTGATCTGCGGCGGATTGCACATCGACAGGAGCATCGCCCACGGCGACGCCCCGCCCGGCCCACTGCAGCATCTCGACGTCGTTGCGACCGTCGCCGATAGCGAGCACATCGTTGGCGCGGAATCCCAGCGCATCGACCACGCCCTGCAGGCCGCTGGCCTTGTTCACACCAGCTGGTGCAATATCGAGCCACGCGCTCCAACCAACCGGGTAGCTCACGCCGTGCAGACCAATGCGATTGGCCAAGGCGATGAACTCGGTATCGGAGGCGTTGGGGTCACGCACCACGATGCGCGTCACGTCGTCGCCGACGAGCTGCTCGGTGGAGACCACCTCAATGTCGCCAGTCAGTTCCCCGTCGGGGAACGGCTGGGTGACCCGGTAGCCGGTTCCGATCACCTCTGCGGCGATCGAAGCGTTGGGATGCTCTTCCAGTACCCGTGCCACCACGTCGGCGGCATCAAAGGTGCGGGTGTTGATTAACTCGAAAGGCGGGAACTGAACGGTGACCGCTCCGTTGGAGCAGATTGCCGGACCTGCGGGCAGGTCGAGTTCCTCAAAGACGGGGCGCGTGGCGAGCCAGGCGCGTCCTGTCGTCAGGATGACCGGCGTTCCGGCCATCGCAATGCGTCGGATCGTCCGACGCAACTCGGTGGGTAGCACTCCCTCGTGATCAACGAGCGTTCCGTCGATATCCAGTGCTACCACTTGCGGCCTCCAAGCCGCGTATTCACTGTTATTCATCTTGTCCCCAGGGTAGCTGCCTTCAGTGACAAGGCAATGAACACCTGATGAAAGCTGCTTAGAGCCCTCGCGGCCAGGCGTGTGGCGCAATCTTGCACCCAGATCGTGTTTTCAGACTCCAAAGGGGGTCTCTACGACGACCTGGGTGCAAGATCCGGTCAGCCTGCTTTCGGCAACGTCAGCCCAGTGGACTCAGGCTGCTGATTGCCTCCGGCGAACAGTTTCGGGAAGGTCGGCCACACATTCGCACCGGTCAAAGTGGCGAAGTTCGCGTGCGGCCCGTCGGCCTCGGTGATGATCACATTGACCTTCGGCAGGTAGATCCCTGCCGCGGCGACCACCCGGGCCCAATAGTGCGGGTTCACGGGATCCTCAGCAGCCATTCCGGTGTGCGGGAACGGGATGAACGGCTGAATCACCAAGCTGTTCAGCTCCATTCCAGCCAACAGTTCTAAGCTGGCGATCACATCAGCCTCAGGCAGACCGAAACCCAGCACGAAGCCGCTCTGCAGCTTCAGCCCGAGATCTTGGACATTCGCAATCGTCTCCAGCCGATCAGCGAGGGTGTCGCCGCCAGGCCGGAAGCGCCGATAGATCTCCTCGTTGATCGACTCCAGCCCGCACCAGTAGCCACCCATACCGGCGTCCTTCAACCCCGCCAAGGACTCCCGATCGATGGCACCGCTGAGGCCGAAGACCTCCACGTCGAAGCGCTCCTTGACCGCCCGCACCGAGGCGAAGAAATAGCTGGGCAGGTGATAACCCAACCATCCCGAAGGCATCAGGATCCGCTTCACCCCCATGCTGACCTGAACCTCGGCCTGGGCCAGGATCTGGTCGATCGGACGGCGCGCCTCGAACATCTGCTGCTCGGTCTTGAAGCACTCCCACTTGCAGTGCTCGCAGCGTGGATCGGTCCGGCAGGCCGGATTGATCAAATTGGGCGACCAGGTGAACTGAGGCAGGTCCGCGCGGTCTGCCTGGGCTCGCGCGAAGAGTTCCTCATCACCTAAGGCCAGCAGTTCGGCCACCGATGTTGTGGTGTTCATCGTCGGCCTCAGCTCGCCGTGGCGTTGGTCAGGACGGTGGCCACCTGGTCCTCGGTCAACTCCACGTTGTAGAAGGTGGCGTAGAACTCCTTGACCTGAGCCGTGATGTCCAGGCTGATCTGATCGGGATACAGCAGGTTCCCCAGCCACTGCACCCCGATCACCCGCGCTGCGCTCGGCGGACGGTCGGTCCAGTTGAACGGAATCGCCGGCACCGTGTAGACGCGGTGATTCTTCACCGCCGACAGCTCGGCCCACTTCGCATCGGTAGTGATCAGCTTGTAGGCATCCGATCCGCCCGACCAGGGGCTGACCAGAATGACATCGGGATCCCAACTGGCGACCTGCTCCAGCGACACCGGCGTCATGCCCTGGCCGGCCTTCATCTCCACATCGGCCACATTCTTGCCACCCACGAAGTCGATGACCTCGGTGTGATCCGAACCGCTCGGGTCGGTCGTGAGGCCGGTAGCGCCTTCGGCGTAATACACCGACACCTTCTTGTCGGCAGGCACCGTGGCTGCCTGCGCGGCCACGTCAGTGAAGGTCTTCTCGCTGTAGGCGGCCAGCTTCTCGGCGCGCTCGCTGACCCCCAGCCAGTCGCCCAGTTCGCGGTAGGTGGCCGCCGTCTTGTCCAGGCTGGAGTCCATCAGCACCACGGGACGCCCGGTCTTGGACTGAATGGTCTCAGCCAACTGCTTGCCATTGGTGTTGATGCCGGTCGAAGTCATGACCACGATCAGATCCGGGCTGAGTTTGATGATCTCCTCCATGTTGGCGGTGGACTTCTCGCCCATCCAGCCGCCGACCGCCGGCAGGGTGCGCGCCTTCTCGATGAGGAAAGGCTTGATCGCATCGCTGGGAGCATTCACCCAGGCGGCGAGCTTCTCCGGGGCCAGCGAATAGACCATGGGCTCGGCCGTCGGCACCGCGCAATAGACGGTGTTGATGGTCGTGGGAATCTCGATGCTGCGTCCGGCGGCGTCGGTGACGGTTCGCGTGGCTACCGTGGTGTTCTCGGCCGCTCCGGAACTGGTCGCACAGCCGGTCAGGGCTGTGAAAGCCGTAGCCAACCCCGCCAGTATCGCCACCCAGTGAAGTCTCTTTTTCATTCTCAGGTCCCCTTCCATAGGCCGGCCAGCGGCCGGGTCGTGATGGCGGCGTGGCTCGTGCCGTCGTGGGGCCACCGCCAGGCCCCAGGTCTTAGGTAAGGAGCGGGACGCAGCCGCGGGCGATGCGTCCGTCAGCCAACTGGGTCTGGGTGAGCTTCACCTCGACCCCGTACACCTGCCGCAGGCTGTCTTCGGTGACCGTCTCCAGCGGGGTGCCGATGTCGAATCCGCCCGGACGCAGCAGCGCCACTTTCGAGCCGCACCAGAAGGCGTGGTCAGGTACATGGGTGGTCATCACCACACCAAGGCCGGATTCGGCCAGGGCATTCACCCGACTCAACACTCGCATCTGATTGCCGAAGTCGAGATTGGAGGTGGGCTCGTCCATCACCAGCAGCTTCGGACGCTGCGTCAAAGCCCGGGCGATGAGCACCATTTGGCGCTCACCCCCACTGATCTCGGTGTACACCCGATCGGCCAAGTGGGAGATGCCGAGCATCTCCATGGCCTCCTCGGCGATGGCGACGTCGGTGGCCGAGGGGGTGGCGAACGCTCCCAAATGGGCGGTGCGTCCCATGAGCACCACCTGCTCGGCGCGGAACGGGAACGGCGGGGTGTGTGCCTGCGGCACATAGCCGATCACCTGAGCGAAGCGCTTCCGCGACCAGCCGCGCAGGTCTTCGCCGTCAATGGTCATGGAACCGCCCTTAAGCGGCAGGAACCCCAACAAGGTCTTGAATAAGGTGGTCTTGCCCACCCCGTTCGGTCCGAGCAGGCACAGCACCTCACCGCTGGACACCTCGAAGGAGATGCTGTCGATCACGGTGCGCGAGCCATAGCCGCAGGCGGCGTCGCGGACGGCCAATCGGGTCACCATGCGTCGCGTCCCTTCACCAGCAGGAACATGA
Source organism: Propionibacteriaceae bacterium (assembly GCA_003451975.1). Taxonomy (GTDB): domain Bacteria; phylum Actinomycetota; class Actinomycetes; order Propionibacteriales; family Propionibacteriaceae; genus Propionicimonas. Next base: position 363 of record DMIX01000229.1, on the reverse strand, counting down.
AGAAGGGTGCACCGATGATTGCGGTCAGGATGCCTAGCGGCACCTCGGTGGGGAAGGCGGTTCGCGCGATGTCGTCGACAATCACCAGATAACCTGCCCCGATCAACAGCGACGCCGGCAGTAGGACCCGGGCATCAGGACCTACCAGAAGGCGAGCCAGATGCGGAATGATCAGCCCGACCCAGCCGATCATGCCGGCTACCGCGATCGAGCTGGAGGTGAGCAAAGTGGCGCACACAATGAAGATCAGCCGAATGGTGCGGGTATTCACTCCGAGTGCCTGGGCTTCTTCTTCGCCGAACGACAGCACATTGAGTTTCCAGCGCAGCAGGAACATCGGCACCACCCCCACCAGGAATGGTG
>DMIX01000052.1 GCA_003451975.1 Propionibacteriaceae bacterium | reverse complement strand
GACGGCCTGCACCAGGCCGCGGGCTCACGAAAGGTGCTTGAGTTGCACGGCAGCGTGCATCGAAACACCTGTCGCAAGTGCGCGCGCCGGTATCGGCTGAACACCATCTTGGAGTCCACCGGTGTGCCGACGTGCCCCTGCGGCGGGGTGATCAAACCCGATGTCGTGCTGTACGAGGAATCCCTGGATTCAGGGGTGATGACGGCCGCGGCGCACTACCTGTCCAAAGCCGACCTCCTCATCGTCGGGGGTACCTCACTGGTCGTCTACCCGGCAGCCGGACTGGTGCGATCCTTCACCGGCAATGCTCTGATCCTCATCAACAAGCAGCCCACCACCATGGACCATCTCGCGACGATGACGATCACCGAGCCCATCGGTGAGGCACTCGGTGCCGCGGTTCCCTGACCGCACGCATCGGTGCAGTGGGCGGGCTTGGTGCCCGTCGGTCACAATGGCGTCATGAGAAAGCTGCTGCGGTTGGATGCACACGCCAAGGCCGAGCTGAAGCAGACCTTGGGTGTCCGTCCACAGGTATTGGCGGTCGCCGCTGGACCACACGGTCTGGTGGCGGGCTTGCCCGATCGGTTGGTTTACCGAACTCCGGACGGCTGGGCGCAACTGCCGTGGCACACCGTGGAGCGCGGGCGTTGGGACAGCGAGCAAGGGGTTCTGCTGTGGACCACCATCGACGGCACCTCAGGGTCATTGGCATTGCAGGACGCGGCGCCGCTGCTCCAACTGTTCAACGAACGCGTCGAGGCCACCATCATGTGCGCTCAGACCGTGATGCTGGGCGGGAAACGATCGGCCGTGGTGAGTGCCCGCCAAGACCTCACAGACCCCACTGCCCCATTGCAGTGGCATGTCTCTGCCGGCGAGCACACCGCACTGGCGGGATTGTCCGACGAACCCGCGGTGAAGACGGCCATGGCCCAACTGCGCGACGAGTACGACCTGGGCTGAAGTTCTGGTAACGTATCGCCCCGCGCCAGCGCGCGATCCCCTGTAGCTCAATTGGCAGAGCGTCGGACTGTTAATCCGTAGGTTCCTGGTTCGAGTCCAGGCGGGGGAGCTTCTCAATTTCTCGGACTCCCACCACCCTCCCGCTGCCCTGCGGCAAGAGATTCTGGCACCGCTGTAACAGCTGGCCCGTTGGCGACGTTTCCCTCAGTGGAAAGGTAATCATGGGACTCGACGACACGACTGAACCTCGAGTGGTGGCACGAAACATCACTCGCGACGATCCGACGTGGGGCGAGGTTGCGGCCTTCTTGGACGCAGCCGACAGTGCCTACACCGATGTCCCCTCCCCAACCCAGCAGGCGGTTCACCTGGCCGCCATCTCGCAGGCCTTCCACGACGACGCTCCCCAAAGGAACAAGCCCATGCCCGATCTGCACTCCCGCCAGCGCGGTCGCACCGCTCTGGGCGCCATGCTCGCCGCCTTCGTCCTCATCGCTGGTGGTGTCACCGCCGCCAGCGCCTTCGGCGGTCTGACGCTGTTCCCGACACAGGATCCGCAACAGGGCACCGCACCAATGCTGATGGACGCCGCCGCTGACCTAACAGACACTGACAGTGGTGAGGAAGGCGATGATGCAGATGAGGATTCAGCAGCCAAGCCCAAGCCGGCAGGCAAAATGGAGGCGGTCAACACCCGCAGCGATACCAGCTACTCGGCGCCGAGCGGCGGCTCCGGTGCGCCCAAGCAGGCGACCACTCACCATGACGACGACGACCACGAGTCGTCCCACGATGACGATCACGAAGAGCACGAGGAGCACGAGCACGAGTCGGACGACTGAGAGCGCTCGTCAACCCTCATCCGGCCACGCCTCGACGGCGCTCTCGGCAGCGGGAACGACTGCGACCAACTCCGAACGTTGATTCATCATGACGCTCGATTCCCGCTTCGACGAGGTTCTGTCGGCAGCAGCCGATGGGGAGGATTGGGCGTGGGAAGAGTTGTATCGCAATCTGGCACCGGATCTGTTGAAGTTCTTGGCCGGGCAAGGTGCTGCTGATCCTGAAGATTGCGTGGGCGAGGTCTTCGTCCACATGGTGCGGCGACTGGACACCTTCGACGGCAACCAGACCCAATTCCGAGCCTGGGCGTTCACCATCGCCCGCAACCAACTCATCGATCAATGGCGACGCGATCAGCGCCGTCCGATCTCCAGTGATCGCGATGTGGTTGCAGCCGCCGACCGGCTCAGCCCGGTCGATCCCGAGGAACCGGCGACTCTGCAGCGGGCTGCGGTCGATCAGATCCTGGGTGGGCTCAGCACCGATCAGCGATCTGTGCTGCTGCTGCGTTTCCTCCACCAGTTCACGATTCCCGAAACGGCATCGATCATGGGCAAGACTGAGGGCGCCATCCGGGTACTGCAACATCGAGGGCTGCACGCCTTGCGTCGCACCCTTGCCGAACATCCCGACGACGCCTGGCTCATACCGGCCGAAACCTTCCTGGGCAGCGGTCAGTAAGAGGTGCTTAGTTGAGCATGGCAGTGCTTCGCCATGACGTCAGGGACGCGTACTCTCGAAATACCAGTTCAGGAGTCGCCATCCGGGTTTCTTTGTAGGACCGGTAGATACGGCGGCGTCATGACCTCCAT
>DMIX01000298.1 GCA_003451975.1 Propionibacteriaceae bacterium | reverse complement strand
ACCCTGCGCCGGGTCGACTCAGTGGAGACGATGACGGTGGAGCGAGCTGCTGAGTTGCTCGCCGAGAAGCGCGCCAAGGGCCCGGCGCCCAAGCGCACTCGTCGTCCACGAAAGTCCTGATCGTCGGCCGCGCCCTGTCGACGCCAGAGCCCGCCGCGAGCGGAGTCTCCGGCCTCCTTAGGTGATCGACGACTTGGGTAGGGTTGGCGCGAGCAGAAAGGGGTCCGGTGGTGAGTGAAGGGCTCTTTGTCGTCTTCGAAGTTGGCGACGGTGTCGGAAAATCCACCCAAACCACGTTGCTGGCCGACTGGGTCGCCCAGCAGGGCCGCGAAGTGGTGGTGACCCTCGAACCGGGCGGCACCGAGGTCGGTTCGGTACTGCGCGATCTGGTCCTCAACCCGAAGTGGGGCGACGTGTCGCCTCGGGCCGAGGCTTTGATGTACGCAGCCGACAAGGCCCAACATGTCGACGAAGTGGTGCTACCCGCTTTGCGCCGAGGTGCAGTGGTGATCAGCGATCGCTATGTGGATTCGATGCTCGCCTACCAAGGAGCCGGTCGCGATCTGGATGTGGATCGCGTCGAGCAGATCGCCCGCTGGGCCACCCAGGACCTGCTTCCCGATCTGACCGTGCTGCTGGACCTGGATCCTCTTTTCGGCGTTGCCGGCATCGCCGAGAAGGACCGCCTCGAGAGCGCCGGCGACAGCGTGCACCAACGCGCCCGCCAGGGTTTTCTGGAGTTGGCCGCGCGTGATGCTCAGCACTATCTGGTGGTGCCGGCGCGGGACCGGCAGGAGCAGATCGCCGAGCTTGTGATCGCTCGGGTGGCCTCGCTTCTGTCACCGGCGTAGGGCAGGCTGACGCCGTGGACAGTGCAGCGCTTTCGGGGGTCTGGACCGACCTGATCGGGCAAGAACAGGTGGTCGCGACTCTGCAGCGTGCCGTGTCGGCGACAGAGTCGGACGGTTCGGCGCGCGCGATGACCCATGCGTGGCTGATCACTGGGCCGCCAGGGTCAGGGCGGTCAAACGCGGCACGGGCTTTCGCCGCCGCCTTGCAGTGCCGGGTCGGTGGCTGTGGCGAATGCAATGCCTGCGCCACTGCTCTGGCCGGGTCCCATCCTGATGTCACCGTAATACGGACCGAGCAACTCAGCATCGGGGTGGATCAGGTGCGGGAACTGGTGCGCCGGGCAGCGATGTCGCCGACTCTCGGCCGCTTCCAGGTGTTGGTCGTGGAGGACGCCGATCGGATCACCGAACGCGGCGCCGACGCACTGTTGAAGAGCATTGAAGAGCCGCCGGCGCGAACCGTGTGGCTGTTGTGCGCGCCCAATGCAGAGGATCTGGTTGCCACGGTTCGGTCCCGGTGTCGTCGCGTCGAACTGTGCACCCCGAGCACGGCGGCGATCACCGAACTGTTGCAGCGCCGCGATGGCATTGATGAGGTGACGGCGCGTTTCGCCGCCAGGGTCGCCCAAGGCCACATCGGACGTGCGCGTGCGCTGGCGCGTAGCGACGCGGCCCGGCAGCGTCGTGCCGAGGTGCTGGCGCTGCCTTCCACGTTGACCAGCCTTGGGGCCTGCCTGCGTGCGGCCGGCGAGCTGGTGGAGACTGCCAGTGCCGACGCCGCTGGTGTCACTGCGGAACTTGATCGCCGGGAACGTGAGGAGCTGGAACGGTCCCTGGCCGGAGCCACTGGCACCGGCGGGGGCGCCCGCAACATCAAGCAGCGCCACGCCCAAGCAGCGCTCCGGGATCTCGACGAGCAGCAGAAGGCCCGGGCCAAGCGATTGCAGCGCGACTCATTGGATCGGGTCCTGACCGAACTCACGTCCTTCTACCGCGATGTCTTGATCGTGCAGACCGGCGCCGGCGCCGACCCCATCAATGTCGAGCAATTCGACCAGGTCGAACGGATCGCCGCGGCCTCGACGGCGGAGTCGACCATCGTGCGATTGGATGCGATTCTGCAGTGTCGACGGGCATTGGAGACCAACGTCACGCCGGTGCTCGCGATGGAGTCTTTGCTTATCAGCCTGTCAACCACGAGGTGAGCTCCGCCGACCGGAGAACGTGTCGTTGAAGCGGTTTGAGTCGGTTTAGTGCCAGCATAGGCTGAGGAGCTTTGCAGGAAAGGACTTCCCCCGTGACCGAGCCGCGCGAGCCAGAAACCCCGCTGCCCCCGCCCATGCCCGCTGTTCCGCAGCAACCGGAACCGCCGGCGATGCCAGTCTTCGGTGCGCCCGACGTGCCTCCGATGGCGGTGCCGCCAGCACCGGAGGCCGTACCCGAAGCAGCTATGCCGACAGCACCGGAGGGCCTCACCCCGCCTCCGCCCGCAATGGCCCCCGCGCCGGAAGCGGTGATGCCTGCTGCTCCCGAGCCGGAGGCGTCTGCTGAGTCTGAGATGGTGCCGCCTGCCGCTGAGCCGGTGATGCCAGTTGCTCCCGAGCCGGTGATGCCTGCTGCTCCCGAACCGGTGATCCCCGCTGCTCCCGAGCCGGAGATGCCAGCCGCAGTGGAGGCAGAGTTGCCGCCCGCCGCCGAACCGGTGATCCCCGCTGCTCCCGAGCCGGAGATGCCAGCCGCAGTGGAGGCAGAGTTGCCGCCCGCCGCCGAACCGGTGATCCC
>DMIX01000097.1 GCA_003451975.1 Propionibacteriaceae bacterium | reverse complement strand
CAGCGGGTACAGCGGTAGCACGATCACATCGGGCAGTCGGAACTCGCTGAGGTCGATGACAATGAGCAGCGAAGCGGCCACGGCGAGCACGACGAAGGTGAGCTGCTCGGCCCACGACCCAGCGCAGCCGGCCAAGCCGCCCAGCGCGACGGCGATCGGAACCTGGAGCCAGCTGCGCGAGAGCCGGTTCTGGGTCTCGAACTGGGCGCGCATCACCGAGTTGAGTGCGGCCGCAGCGACGCCCGCGACCACGGCTGCCACCGTGATTGCGATCGGGTCCACCGTGCTCAGAACCCGCCGCCGCTGAAGGCGTTGATGATCTGAATCACGCCAGGGCCGATCACGACAATGAACATGGCAGGCATGATAAACAGCAGCAGCGGGAAGATCACCTTCACCGGGATCTGCATGGCGCGTCGCTCAGCATCCTGCTTGCGCTCCATGCGCAGTTCCTCGGCTTGGGACTGCAACACATCCGACAGCGCGATGCCATAGGCCTCGCCTTGCACCACGGCACGCACGAAGCGTTCCAGCTTGGGGACCTTGGTGCGCTCTGCGAGATCGTCGTAGGCGTCACGTCGAGGCATGCCGACCTGAATGTCCTGCAGGGTGCGGACCAACTCGCTGGACAGTTCGCCGCGACCGTTACGGGCGACGCGGCTCATGGCGGCGTCGAAGCCCAAGCCGGCGTTCACCGCGATGCTCATCTGGTCCAAGGTGTCCGGCAACTGCAGCGCGATCGCTTCCTTGCGCTTGGTGCCGGTGTTGTACAGCAGCAGGTCGGGTAGGAAGAACAGCAATCCGACGATCGCAACGCCGAACAGGACGCTGCGCATGTCGCGTCCGTTGATGATCAACAGCAGCGCGATCAGCAGGCCCGCCACGCCCAGCAGCAGCTTGGTCGAAAGCACTCGATCTACCGGCCAGGCCTCGGGGCGTCCCGCAGCTGCCCACAGCTTGGTCAGGTTCTTCACAACTCCCGGTGGGGTTCGGCGCCGAAGCGCCTCCGCCAGCTCGGATTGAGCCTGCTCGGCCTGGACGGTCGTGTCGGTGGGATGTGCGTCTCGACGCAGATTCGCCAGAACCTGTCGCCGGCTTCCGGCGCCGCCGAGCACCATCCACCACAACAGGCCCATTCCGGCCGTGGCGAGAAGTAGCCCGAGCCACAGTGTCAGTTGCATGGCGCTCCTCCTCAGAACTTCAGATTGATGATCTTGTACAGCCAGATGCCGCCGATGATCATCATGACCGCGCCCACCGCGATCATGACGAAGCCGATCGGACTGATCATCTGGGCGATGTACTTCGGGCTGGCGATCATCAGGAAGATCGCAACCACGAAGGGCAGCGCCATCAGGATGATGGCTGAGAGCTGGCCGTCGGCGGCAAGTGATTTCACTTGCCCGCGCAGTTCGGCGCGCTGACGGATGGTCTTGCTCACTCCGTCGAGCACGTCGGCGAGGTTGCCGCCGACTTCACGGTTGATGCTGATTGCCTGGGTGACCCAGTAGAAGTCCTCGTTGCGCATGCGATCGCAGACGTCGCTGAGGGCCTCCGACAGCGGGCGACCTACGCGGACCTCGTTCGTGACGCGGGCGAACTCCAAGGAGGTGGGCACCGCGCCTTCCTGGCCGATGGTGGACAACGCCTGCGGCAGGCTGTAGCCGGCTCGCAGGCTTCCGGCCATCATCTGCAAGGTTTCGTCGAGCTGTGACTCGAACTTGCTGCGTCGCCGACCAGCGAGCACCGACAGCCACAGCCGAGCTCCGATGGGTGTCGCCAGCGCGAGCAGGAACCCGAGCAGCGGATTGCCCAGCACCAAGCCCAGCGCAAAGAAGGCCATACAGACCGCGAACACGATGACGACGAGGTCCTTCAGTGGCGTATGGACCCCGGCCTCTTCAAGGATCGAGTTGAACGAGTTGCCTCGTCCGGCGAGCAGGCGCTCGACGGTGGCGGTCGCCCGGTCGGCCATCCGGGTCAGGCCGTGAGCGTGCTCGGCGGCTCCGAAGCGTCGACGTTCCAAGGCCACCTTGTGAGAGGGCAGCAGCATCAGAACCAGGACGATTACGCTGCCGACCCCGATGAGCGCCCAAGCTGCGATGAGTTGCGGAGTCACTGCTGCTCCCACATGGCCGAGGTTCCGAAGATCCCTGGGGAGAGCGTGATACCCAGATCGGCGAACTTCTGCAGGAACAACGGACGAAGACCGGTCGGTTGCACTCGCCCCAAGAACTTGCCTTCGGGCGAGACGCCGGCGGAGAAGTCGAACGCGTAGATCTCCTGCATGGTCAGGGTCTGACCCTCCATGCCCACGACCTCCGAGAGCGATGTGACGCGGCGAGTGCCGTCGCGAAGTCGGGTCAACTGCACGATCACATCGACTGCCGAGGCGACCTGTTCACGAATGGCGCGCAGCGGCAGGTCCATGCCGGCCATGAGCACCAAAGTCTCCAAGCGGGCCAGGGCGTCGCGGGAGGTGTTGGCGTGGATCGTGGACAGCGAGCCGTCGTGGCCGGTGTTCATGGCCTGCAGCATGTCCAGAGCCTCGGCGCC
>DMIX01000448.1 GCA_003451975.1 Propionibacteriaceae bacterium | reverse complement strand
CGCCTGTGCCGGGGGCCTGCGTGAGGCCGTGGCGCACGGCGAAACCGGCTACCTGGTGGAATCCCGCGATCCGCTGGAGTGGACCGCGGTGTTGCAGACATTGCTGGCTGATCCGGTCACACTGTCCAGGCTCGGTACGGTGGCGCGGGTCTATGCGCGTCACTTCGACTGGGCGTGGACGGCGCGTCGATTGGCCGCCTGTTATGCCGACCTGACCGAACCGCGGCCATGAACGCGGCAAGGCAGCTCATGAATGCCGAATCGGTGGTGTTCTTCCATGCCCATCCCGATGACGAGACGCTGAGCGGCGGAGCTCTGCTGGCCGCCCTGGCTGCCGCCGGACGCCGGGTCGCGGTAGTCACCGCAACCCGCGGTGAGCAAGGTGGCGTGGTTTCCGGCGTCGACGTGGGTTCCGATCTGGTCGCTCACCGCGAGCGCGAACGGTCGGCGGCTTTGGCCGCTCTCGGCGTCACGGTCGACGCGTGGCTGGGCGGTGAGCGTCGCTACACCGATTCGGGGATGCGTTGGATTCGGCCCGGCGTCGCCGGGCCTGCTGCCCAGGCTGCTCCCGACTGCCTCAGCGGCGCGCCGGTAGCACAGGCGGCCGCGGATCTGGTGGACCTGCTGCGCCGGTTCGACGCGCAGGCCCTGGTCAGCTATGACGCCGTCGGTGGCTACCACCACCCCGATCATGTGGCCTGCCATCGGATCGCTCGGGCCGCCGCCCAGGCCGCCGGCGTGCCGCGGTTCGAGCTCCTGTCTCCCGAGGTGGTACCCGTCGACGGCGCGCAATGGCTGGATCATCCCGAGCAGCGGGATCGTCTGCTCGCGGCATTGCACTGCTATCCCAGTCAGTTCAGGGTGGTCGCTGACGAGATCGTGCATGTCGGCGGTCAGCACCAATCCATCGACACCGGGGTGTGGTTGTTTCGTACTTGATCACGGAATAGGCACCGTGACGCTCGCAGAATTGCCAGAATCATGGCCATGACCCCAGAGGAGCCGAGAATGCGCAGAGTTGCAATCGTGGGAGCCGGGCCGTCCGGCCTGTACGCCGCCGGACAGTTGGCAACCCAGACCGACGTCGAGGTGGCTGTCGATATCTACGATCGACTGCCCACTCCTTTCGGCCTGCTGCGCTACGGCGTCGCACCCGACCACGAGAGCGTCAAGTCGGTCGCCAAGACCTTGGCAGCGGCATTCGATTCGCCCCATGTGCGCTACTTCGGTCTGGTCGAGGTGGGCACTCAGGTGCGTCCGGCCCAGTTGTTGGAGTGCTACGACGCAGTGATCTACGCCTACGGCTCGGAGAACGACCGCAAGCTGGGTATCCCGGGTGAGACCGAGTTGGACGGCAGCCGCTCCGCGCGGGAGTTCGTCTCCTGGTATTCCGGCCACCCTGATGCACACGCCCAGGATCTCGACACGGTCCGCAATGCGGTGGTCGTCGGGGTCGGCAACGTCGCTGTGGACGTGACCCGCATTCTGCTGAAGGACCCTGAGGAACTCAGCGTCACCGACATGCCGGAGTCCGTGCTGGCCGAGCTGCGACGCACCCACGTGGAGAATGTCTGGCTGGTGGGTCGCCGCGGTCCGGAGAATGCCTCATTCACCAACAAGGAGCTGCGCGAGCTGCTCGAATTGGACGGCGTGGACACCGAACTGGTCGGTGCCGACCTGACCGCCATCGAGGTGGACCTCCTGGACCGCAAGGCGCGGTCCAATGTGGAGTCCATTGCGGCTGCCATCGCCGAGCCCAAGCAGGGCAAGCGGCACCTGCATCTGGTGTTCAATCACCGCCCGGTGGCGATCAAGGGCGTCGAGGGCGTGACCGGTGTGGAATTCGAGTCGAATCTGGACGGCTCACACTTCGAGGTTCCTGCCGACTTGGTACTGCGCTCGATCGGCTATTTCGGCAACCCGTTGCCGGGCGTTCCCTTTGCCGATGGCCGCATTCCTAATCTGGAGGGTCGGGTCACTGAGGAGGACGGCAGTAGCCGTCCGGGCGAGTACGTTACCGGCTGGATCAAACGGGGACCCAGTGGCCTGATCGGTGCGAATCGCAAGGATTCTGCCGAAACCGTGGCGCATCTGGTCGCAGATCTGCAACAGATGCCGCAGCGGGTCTTGGCGGATCCGGAGGAACTGATGGTTGAGCGCGGCATCAAGGCGAGTTCGCTGGCCGACTGGCGTCGCATCGATGAGGCCGAGATCGCGCGCGGCGATCTGCGTGGTCGCGAGCGCACCAAGATCGAAGCCTGGCACGACCTGCTGGATCTGGTCTTCGCTGAACAGGAAGAAGCCGTCAGCTGAGTTCAGGATCCAGGAGCGAGATCAGTTAAGCAGTTAAGCCTCCTTTGGGGCGCGCCGTTCAGCTGATGATTTAGTGTTCAAGTATGTTTCGAATGCTCCCGTTGGAATCCGGCCTGTTCGACACCATCGGTGGCCTGCCGCTGCATCCGCTGGTGGTTCACGCCGTTGTCATGCTGGCGCCGATAGCGGCCGTGGCGCTGATCATCATCGTCTTCGTGCCGCGCTGGCGAAAGCAGTACGGCTGGCTCACCATGATCACCATGGCAGCCGGTGTCGGAGCCGCTGTGGTGGCCAAGGAGTCCGGTGAAGCCCTGGCCGCGCGCGTCGGCCTGCCCGAGCAGCATCAGCAGTTGGCCAGCATCCTGGTGCCGGTCACCGTGGTTGCCTTCGTGGTGTCGGCCCTCTGGTTCTGGCTGCAACGCAAGGCCGATGCGGCTCAGACTCGCTCGATTGCGGCGAGAGTCGTCGGCGTGGTGGCGGTGCTGCTCGCCGTCGCCGTCATCGTGCTGACGGTGTTGGTCGGGCACAGTGGCGCGACGGCTGCCTGGGCGGGCACGATCGCGGCCTCCGACACTCCCAGCGCCGCTCCCGCCACTTCGACGCCGGTCAGTTCGCCGCCGGTCAGTTCGCCGCCGGCCAGTCCCACCCCTACCGCGTCGGCCACCAGCTTCACCATGGCCCAGGTTAAGCAGCATGCCTCGGCGTCCTCGTGTTGGACCGCGATCGACGGCACCGTCTACGACGTCACCTCCTGGATCAATCAGCATCCCGGCGGACCCGCGCGCATCCTGAGCCTGTGTGGCACCGACGGCACCAGCGCCTTCCACGCGCAGCACGGCACCCAAGCCCGACCCAACAGTGTTCTGGCAGGCTTCTCCATCGGCAAGCTCGGCTGAACCTTCCCTGTCGGTGACTGAGTCCGGGGGATGGGCCCGGCGGCACCGGCAGCACGCCGGTCTTTCGCCACCTGGCCGCAGTCACGAAGTTCCCGTTGCCGGTCCTAGGCTGGTCGAGTGATCAAGCACATCGTGATGTGGAACTTTGCCGACCGTGCGGCCGACGCCGACAAGGCCACCAACCTGAAGCTGGCCGCTGACCGGCTCAACGCTCTGGCGGGTGCAGTGCCGGGCATGCTCAGCCTGGAAGCCGTCGTCCCGACGGCGCCCTTCGAGCACAGCTTCGACCTCGTGCTGTACTCCGAATTCGAGACCGCAGCTGCCCTGCACTCCTATGCCACCCACCCCGATCACGTCGTGGTGGCGCAGTTCATTGCGCAGACCCGCACCGAGCGGGTCTGCGTCGACTACGAGCTCTAGTTCTCCGGGCCGAAGATCAACCGTTCGCTGGCTGCCACGATCAAGTCGTAGTAGGCATTCGGTTCGATGATGTCATTGCCCCAGAACCCGAAGCGCTCGGTGAACAGGATGCCGGAGAGCATGTGCCAGGCGGCTACGCCGGTCACGACTGTCTCCACGCTGATCTTCTCGCCGGTCGACTCCAAGAACTCATGCATCTGGGTCAAGTCGATGGTGTCGGGCACCGGTGGCAGCTCGATCATCTGGCCCGATGCCTCGGTATCTGCGCCGAGCTTCACCAGCAGCCGGTGCAGGCGAATGCCTGAGGTCATCGTCTCACTGGCCGGCACCTGGTAGTCCCGTGGGGGCGTGCCGTTGATGAGAACCCACTCGTGGGGGTGCTCCACACTCCAAGCCCGTAGGGCATAGGCGAAAGCCCGCCACCGACCGCGCAGATCATCGGCAGGCACTGCGTCGTGTGCCGCCTCGACCGAATCGGCCATGTCGCTATAGGCATGGTGGAACAAGATGTTCAGCAGTTCTTCGCGGCTGGTGACGTAGCGATACAGGGCGGATGGAACCAGGTTGAGTTCTCTGGCCAATCCGCGCACAGTGAGCGCCTCTTGGCCACCTGACGCGAGAAGCCGGCTACTCGCGTCGAGAATCGCCCGCTGGGTGATCTCGCGCCGTTCTGCTCGGCTGGTCATAAAACCTCCGATTGTTGGCTGGGACTCCCATCCTGACATGCCGAACGGCTTTCGGCATGGCCTGGCGCGCAACCGGTGAAGAAACTTCGGTAACCCCGTTCGCTGAATGGCCGTTTTCCATCATTGGAAGTGCGCCCTAGGATTGCGATGGTTTCGCCCGCCGACAGTGATCGGCAGGGCCTGGATGGAGGACGCTAGATGGGATCGATCAGTCGTCGCGCGGTCATGCTGGGCGGCCTCGGCGTCGCCGGGGCAGCAGTGGTCGGATGCAGCTCGCAGCCGCCGGGTGTTACTGCGGCCCCGACGTCGGCCACCCCGACTCCCTCTGGTGATACGACGCCGCGCTGGCCACTCACCGGCAAGCCACTGACAGCGGGGGACGATCCCAAGCGGATTGCCGTCGCGGTGAAAGCGGCCGCTACCCAGAAGGACCCACTCAATCGCGGCCTGAACGACGCCGACATCGTCTTCGTCCAGTGCGACGCCTACCACGACAGCCCGACGGGGGAATCCGAGACGCGTTTGGTGCCGGTGTTCCACACCACCTACGCGAAGCAGGAAGCCTCGGTTCGGTCTATGCGGCCGGTGGATGCACCACTGCTCTCACCGATCACGGGCATCATCGGCAGTTCCGGAGGAACCCCCTGGGTGTTGGACTACATGGCCGGGTTCAGCGACTATCTGGTGACCAAGTGGGTGGACATCACCGTTCCCGGAGATGCCTACGTCCATGACAACTCTGTGGCGAGCTTCCGCAGCGTGATTGCCCAACCGCCGCTGTTGGCGAAGCTGACGAAGAAATTCCAGGATGGCCCGCAGCAGGCCTACTTGCCGTGGGCGTCCAGCGATGCCGAGGTGAGTACCGCCAGCGGCCAGCCTGCGAAGTCCATCGCGATCCCCTGGATGCAGCGGATGACCTACGAGATGAAATACACCTGGGACGACAAGAAAGGCGTCTACCTGCGCAGCCAGCCGTGGGGCAAGCATGTGCTCCGGGATGGCTCCCGGGTGACCACGGACAACGTCATAGTCCTTTTCTCCGAGACTCTGGAAGGCCGCATCAACCACAGTGGCAAGATCACCAAGGGTGGTGCCCACGCCGAGCGGATCTACAAGATCATCAACGCCACGGGAAAGTTCCATTACGCCCATGGCGGTACCTATGTGTCCGGGACCTGGGCCAAGGGCGAGGTGAACGAGCCGTTTGCCTTCACCCTCGACGACGGTAGCCCGCTGAAGGTTGCTCCGGGTCGCACCTTCATTGAACTGCCCACCTTCGCTTCCAAAGTGCGATTCAAAGGCTGAGTTGGGTCCAATTAACCATTAACGAGCAGTCGTCGATATCTGTCATGCTGGTCGAAGCGGAGCCGCCCGATGCTCCACAGGAGTCACAGATGAGTGAAGGGTCACAGCCCGACCCGAGGCGGCGCGTGCTGTTCCTGTTCTCCGACACCGGCGGCGGCCACCGTTCGGCAACCGAAGCCCTGGTCGAGGCACTCGAGTTGGAGTTCCCTGGTCGCTTCGATACGACCATGGTCGACTTCTTCCGTGAGTACTACCCGAGTCCGCTGAAGTTCGCCCCCGAGTTGTACCCGCCGATCTCGCGGGTCCCCAAGGCGTGGGGATTGTCGTGGCGGGCCTCCGATGGCCGCGGCCGCAGCAAGGCGGTCTCCACC
>DMIX01000260.1 GCA_003451975.1 Propionibacteriaceae bacterium | reverse complement strand
GCTTCCTATCAGACCCTGGAAGGTCGTGTTGATGTGGCTGGCTTGAGGACCATGCCCGACGAACGCCCAGGATCCTCCAGCAAGCAAACGGCGCGAGCGCTTATCAGGCTCGCCGACACCGACATCGACTCGATCACTGATGAGGAATTCGAGTCGCGCACCGCCGAGCTTGAGGCTGTATCTAGTGATCTGTCGCGCGAAATGGCCGAGTACTGGAGCACTAACCCGGAGTTGCGCATCAAGGTTGAGATTGAGCCGGCCACCGAGACCGATATCGGAGGGCAGAAGGTGGTTGTGCGATACCTCAACTTCAGAGTCGAAGACCGCAAGCACGACTTCACCAACAACTTCTCGCTGCGATCATCGGGCTACCAGTGGTTCTTCTCATTCCTGGCCGCCTTTAGTGAGTTCGAGCACCTTAGTGAGAGCGTCATCGTCCTGCTGGACGAGCCCGCATTAACCCTGCATGCGAGAGCGCAGCGCGACTTCCTTCGCTTCATCAATGACAGGCTTTCGCCGGTTGGGCAGGTCATCTACACGACACATTCACCGTTCATGGTGGAGAAGATTGAACGAGTGCGTGTGGTTGAGGACCGCGGTGGAGAGATCGGCTCGCTCACGTCGTCAGACGCTCTAGCTGTCGGCGAGGACAGTGCATTCCCACTCCAGGCCGCACTCGGATACGACCTATCGCAGAACCTCTTCATCGGAGAACGAAATCTCCTAGTTGAGGGGCCCTCCGACCTGGTCTACCTCGAGGTTCTGGGACGTCGGCTGCGCGACCTGGGGCGGATCGGTGTAGACGAGGCATGGCGGGTGCTGCCGGCGGGTGGATCCTCAAATGTGCCGGCCTTCGTGTCACTTCTTGGCCGCAAGGTCACGGTGTCCGTTCTCCTCGACTCGGGCACTGAGGGTTATGGCCGCGTCGAAGCTGCCATAAGCGCCAACCGCATCGAAGCCAGTCGGGTTGTGTTTGTGGGCGAGGTTCTGCAGCAGAAGCACGCCGACATCGAGGATCTCTTCACCCCAGGCGACTACCTGGCCCTGTACAACGCCGCCTTTGACAAGCACCATCGGGTTGGAGATCTCTCATCACACCACGACCGCATTCTCAAGCGGCTGGAGCCACTTGACGGAAGGTTCGACCATTGGCGACCCGCCGAGGTCCTTCTTCGCGATCCTAAGAGGGTAGATCAGCTTTCGGCCACGACCCTCGACAACTTCGAGCGTCTAGCTCAGAGGATCAACGCCACCCACACAGTCCAGTGACCGGTCTGTCGGCTCTAGTCAGGCCGTAAGGTCGTGGCTATCCGACATGGCGTCGGAGGAGCCGGTCGTTGCTCGAGTGTGGGACCGGCTCCTGCGGGCGCGGCGCCTAGCTGCGAGGGGCAATCCGACTGCCCACACGAGGCTGATAGACGGCAGCTATGACCGAGCGGTTTTGCGCGGTGGCCTCGGAGATCCATTGGTCCAGCCGGTCTCGTGTGACGCCTGTGCTGCCTGCCCACCCGTACTGAACCATTTCTGCGAAGACTGTCTTGGGCATCCACCTCTTCAGGTTGTCGTAGGTGATGCTGCGTCCACCGCGTGGCCCGATCAACTCTCCGTCTTCGTAGAGGTGGCTCAGATATGTGGCCGGGATGTAGGGCCCGTCCACGAGCCCCGAGGTGCGGGTGGCGGTAGCGCTGGTGTGGGCAAGCTTCACAAAGGTGGTTGCGGCCAGTGTCCGGTAGCCCAGAGACGTGGAAGCGCTAGCTGTCAGCGAGTCAAACGCGCTCATTCGCCCCAACTGCGCAATGAACCGTTCGTCAAGGTGGGCCAGGGTCGCCTGGTCGTGGTCGGCGGCCCTCTTGTACTGCACTCCTACGAAGCTCTTGTAGCGGTCGTTGTAATACAACAGATCCACGCCGGTTGCGGTTTCGACTGGTGTGGCGTTCACATCCATGACGTGAAGGAGATTACCTCTGTCGTTGAAGACGTGGCTCTGGATGTTGGCGTTGGGAATCTCGGGCAGGGCAGGCCAGGTCTTGCGCGCGTCATGGGCTATGAGGTGCATCTCGGTGGCACCTTGAAGTGAAGCTAGAACGCCCAACTGGTCGGCGCTGGGTCGGGCTTGGTCGAGGAGCGTCAGGTCCATTCCGCTGCACCGCAGCGCGGTGGAGAGCGCGTCGATCTGGTCTTCGATGATCTCGTGCCCTGCGGCTCCGCCGATGCGGGCGCGTAGCGGTCGGGCGCGTTGAAGAAGGGAGTCCCCGACGAGGCGGCGCAGTGCCATGCGAACCTTGTTCGATACCGCTTCGGTTAGGGCTATCGCGCGTTCCATGGATTTGATCGACTTGGCGAAGTCCCTCCTCTGGGCTGCTGATAGCTCTGTCATAGCGGACGGCAGCGGGACCGGTTCAGGGAGGCGTACTATCTCCGAAAACCGCAGGATGCGGTCCAGCGTCGTGAACCCGCTGGCTTCTGACCAGGCCAGGTGTGTTAGCGCCGGGTTGGGGCCACGCTCAAGGATTAGTGCGAGGCGCCCCAGTCCAACTGTGGGTACACCGCTCTTGGAGACGGCCATCGAGAATGGGCGATCTAGATCCACCGCGTCAGGGCG
Organism: Propionibacteriaceae bacterium; assembly: GCA_003451975.1. Lineage (GTDB taxonomy): Bacteria > Actinomycetota > Actinomycetes > Propionibacteriales > Propionibacteriaceae > Propionicimonas. The sequence continues at coordinate 11,113 of DMIX01000260.1, read as the reverse complement.
AATCGCGAGCACGAGGTTGGTGGCTGCCACCCCGCAATCCTGCCAGGAGCAGCCACTTCTTGGGCGGATCACTCAGTGGTGTGGTGGTGCCCGCGCGGCGTGGCGGCTCGACTGGCTGCCATCCACAGGCGCTGGATTCATGCTCGCCTCCCGCTCAACTCGTGTCCTGGTGTTGGTGCCCTGGCGAGGGGCGGATGACTCCGTCGAGTGAACGCGGGTGGATAGTCCGGAGCGCCTATGTAGTTGTGGATCCCACGCTGGGGCAGCTCGACCCAGGGTTTCCAGGGGTCGTGGGGATCTGGGCCGAGCGCGTGTGAGGCAACGTTGCCCCGGACGCTGCGTTTCTCGTTTTCCGGCTCCGGAGGGGCCGAAATTCTCACCGTGTCGCAAGATCGGCCGGGTTTCCCATTTTCGCCCTCGCCGGACAACACGCGTGCCCCACGTTGCGCCAGGCTCCCCGAGTTACACGCGTGTAGTTATCCCCACTGTGGACAACTCCTGTGGACGAAGCCCCTAGCAAGCAACGAGTTGGCAGCGTCACCTGGACGAGGTCAGCGGCGGAAGAGAGACTCCAGTCCCACGGCCACATCGGTGCGGCCGTGGCTTGAGCTCAGCTCAATCAAGCGAGTGGCCAACGCGCTGGGGACCGTCGCGAGCTCCTTGGGCGTGCGGGCCTTCCAGCCCGAGAGATGACGTGCGGCTCCCAGAAGTACGTCCACATCGTCGCTGCTGGCGGCAACCTCGATGATCTCGTCAATCGAAGAGGTGCGCAGCAGATCGTCGGGCACCTTCTCGTGCATCGGGTGGCCGCTTCGCCGTCCACTGCCGGACGCATACCAGCGCAGCAGGGCGGCGCAACGCTGCTTCCGGTCAGGGAACTCGGTGCACAACGCCTGTTCCAAGCGGTCCGCGAGCCCGGCGGGCTGACTGCCGGTTCGGCTGATCAGCAACAGTTCGTCCAGCAAAGGCACCGCGCCCTGGGGACAGGCATCGACCCACCGGCGTTGATCGCGTTCATCGGCCGACCGCCGCGCTCGGGACGCATCGGCTTCGGCTGCTGGACCGGAAATGCCATGGGCGTCCAACCACCTCACCAGGAGAGCTCCGTCCAGCAGCATCGCGTCGCTGTCCCAGCCGTCCCAACGAAGGGACGTGCCGTGGTGCAACGCCGCCCGGGCGAGCACTCGTCCATCGGCGTCCATGAGCCGGAATGTGGTTTCGCCCAGGCACATGCAGTACCCGTCACCTGGCTGGGCAATCGCCAGGGCCTCGAGCAGTCCAGCGACCTCGGCACCGTCCACCACCAAGGGCCAGCCGGGCGTCAGTGGCTCACCGGATGGGGCCATGCCGCACTCGAACACCTCAACCCGGCAGGTGGCGGCCAATATCTCTACCCAGGAGTCCATGCACCGATTGTGACAGCGGTCAAGTGATCCTTTGACTCTCCCCACAAGGTGAGGGGCCGTGTTCTCGCTAACGCGCTGTGGACACCTGATGTGGACACAGATCCGGCGGACCATCGCCGGGTCGGCGCCGGTTCAAATCGGGTTTACCGCGGGGACATGTTGATTGCAGTCGGACTGCGTTTGGGCTTTGGTGATTGTCGCCAGTACTCAGGGGAATCTCAGCGAGTTAACCACAGCTGTGGATGGCGGCGAGCCTGTGGCTGCCCTTCGACAGGCTCAGGGAGCGGGGGTGGTGCGCCCTTCGACAAGCTCAGGGAACGGGGGTGCCCTTCGACGAGCTCAGGGAACGGATGTGCCCTTCGACAAGTTCAGGGAACGGGGCAGTGTTGCCTGAGCCTGTCGAAGGGCGTCTGTTTGGGCAGTGATGGTCGGTTCTTGGGTGCCGCGGAATCAGCCGACCGGGACGGCGGCGTCAAAAGGGTCGGGGGACTCCACTCCAATAGCGGCCTTGGTTTCGCGGGCCATGGCCAGTTCCTCGTTGGTCGGAACCACCAAGACGGTTACCGGAGAGGCCGCGCGCGAAATCACCCGCGGGTCCCGCGAGCGCACCGCATTGGCCTCCTCGTCCAGCCAGAAGCCGAGATGCTCCAAACGGTTCACCACCGCAGCCCGCACCGGGGCGGCGTTCTCGCCGACACCGGCGGTGAAGGTCAGCGCGTCGACGCCGCCCAAGATCGCCAGGTACGAACCGATATAGCTCACCAGGCGATGCACGTACACATCGAACGCCAGTTGAGCGTCGGTGTCACCGGCCTCCATCAGATCGAACAGATCGCGGAAGTCAGTCACCCCCGACAACCCGAAGATGCCCGACTTCTTGTTCAGCAGCGAATCAACATCAGAAGCGCTCAAACCCAGCGACCGCTCCAAGAAGGCGTGCAGACCGGGGTCGACATCGCCGGAGCGCGTCCCCATCACCAGGCCGGCCAACGGGGTCAGGCCCATGGACGCCTCGACGGCCACACCGGCCCTGATGCCCGACACGGACGCACCGTTGCCCAGGTGGCACACGATCTGGTTCATCTCGGTGTAGTCCCGGCCGAGCACCTCGGCCACCTTGTGCGAGACGTAGCTGTGGGAGGTGCCGTGGAAGCCGTACTTGCGAATGCCATGCTCGCGGGCGATGTCGCGCGGAATCGCGTAGGTGTAAGCCTCGGCCGGCAGCGAGGAGAAGAACGCGGTATCGAAGATCGCCACATGCGGCACGTCGGGTAACGCCTGCTGCGCAGCCACAATGCCGGCGATGCCCGGCGGATTGTGCAACGGCGCCAACGGGCTCAACTCACGCAGCTTCTCGATCACCGCATCGTCGATCAATGTGGTGGCGCGGAAGGCCTCACCACCGTGGACGGTGCGGTGCCCGACGGCAACGATCTCGTTCAGCTTGGGGCCCACCCGGTCGAACAGCTTCACCAGATAGGACAGTGCCTGGGCATGATCGGCGAATCCGTGCTCGTCTTGCAGAGTCTGACCGCCATAGGTGTGGGAGATCAAGCTCTCGCCATCACCGATGCGCTGGATCAGACCGCTGGCCACCACCTCCTCAGAGTCGGCGTCAATCACCTGGTATTTGATGGAACTGGAGCCGCAGTTCAACAGCAAGATCGGAGTCGTCATGCCTCACCTCTTTTCTCAGATTGTGCCTGGATGGCAGTAATCGCCACCGTGTTCACGATGTCGTCGATCAACGCCCCACGAGAGAGGTCGTTGACAGGTTTGTTGAGCCCCTGCAGCACTGGTCCGATCGCGACCGCGCCGGCTGACCTCTGCACGGCCTTATAGGTGTTATTGCCGGTGTTGAGGTCAGGGAAGATGAAAACAGTGGCCTTCCCGGCCACCGCAGATTCGGGAAGTTTAGTCTTCGCGACGGTTTCGTCAACAGCGGCGTCGAACTGAATCGGACCTTCCAGGGCCAAATCGGGACGCCGGGTGCGCACGAGCTCGGTGGCTTCGCGCACCTTGTCCACATCAGCGCCGGAGCCCGACGATCCGGTGGAGTAGCTCAGCATCGCGACCCGCGGCTCAATACCGAACGCAGCAGCGGTCTCCGCTGAACTGATTGCGATATCGGCCAACTCCGAGGCGGTCGGGTCGGGGTTCACCGCACAGTCGCCGTAGACGACGACTCGATCAGACATGCACATCAGGAATGAACTGGACACAACGCTCACCCCCGGCTTGGTCTTGATGAATTCCAAGGACGGCCGGATGGTGTTCGCCGTGGTGTTGATCGCACCCGACACCATCCCGTCGGCCATACCGAGGTGAACCATCATCGTCCCGAAATAGCTCAGGTCGTTGAGTTTCTCTTCGGCTTGCTCGAGAGTAACCCCCTTGTGGGCGCGAAGTCGGGCGTATTCAGAAGCGAAGCGTTGGCGAAGCTCGGGTTCTTTGGGGTCTAGGATCTGCACATCCTGCAGCGCCAAGCCCAGCGCGTTGGCCCGCGTGCGAATGTCGACCGCATTGCCGAGCAGCACAATATTGGCCGCACCACGACGCATCACGATGTCGGCAGAGGTCAAAATCCGGTCATCGGTGGACTCGGGCAACACGATGGTCTGCCGATCCGAGCGCGCCGTCTCCTGAAGTTGATGCTCGAACATCAACGGGGTAACCACCTCGGAGCGATGCACATGCAGCGATGACATCAGACCGTCGGTGTCGATGCTCTCGGCGAACAGTCGACGAGCCACCTCCACCTTGCGGGGGCTGGAGGTCATCGCACCCTCCAGACGGAACATGCGATCCGCCGTGGTGAAGGTGCCCACCTCGGTGGTGGCGATCGGCAACTCCGAACGGATGCCGGACACCAACTGGGTGATGGTCTCCGGAATCTCATAGCCGCCGACCAGAATGACGCCCGACAGCTTCGGGAAGGTTCCTGACGCATGCGCCAGTAGCAGACCGGGCAGCAGATCGGCCCGGTCGCTGGGCATGATGATCGTCGATTCCGGCGTCAAGCGCTTGAGCACATTCGGCAACGTCATGGACGCCACCAGTACCTCGACCGACTCCCGCTCCAGTAATTCCGGGTTGCCCTGCATGAAGGTGGCCTTGGCCGCCTCGAACTGCTGGGCCACCGAGGGCGCGATCAGAATCGGATCGCTGGGCACCGCTCCGGTCACCACGCCTTCGATCTCAGCGAGCTTGGTGCGCACCTCGTCCAGCATCTCCGGCTCGACCCGGTTGGCAATCACGCCGAGCACCTCGGCATGGTTGGAGCGGAACTCGGCCATCGCCGCCATCGCCGCCGATTTCACTGTGGCAGCGTCACGTCCGGTGCCGGTGACCACCAGCAGCACTGGTGCATTCAGGTTGGCGGCCACGCGGGCGTTGAACGTCAGCTCAGTGCCGGTGGAGATGTCGGTGTAATCCGAGCCAAGGATCACCACCGCCTCGTGCGCCTCGCGGATCCGGGCGTACTTCTCCACCAGTGTGGCCAAAGCGGCATCGGCGTCGGCCCGGATGTCGTCGTAAGTGACACCCACGGCCTGTTCGTAGGTCTGGCTGACGCTGGGTTCGGCGATCAGGGTGGTCAAGATGGCATCTGCGGCACCGGCGTGAACAATGGGACGGAACACTCCGACCGAGCTCACCGTGCGGGTCAGGGCCTCGATCATGCCGAGGGCGACCATGGACTTGCCGACGCGTCCCTCTGGGGAGCCTAAGTAGATGCTCGTACTCATTCCGTGGAGGGTAGTCGAGTCCGCCGACGCTGACGAGACCTTCTAGGCCTTGATTTTGGTGTGACCCTGTGCCGATCTAGGTTAAGTTGGCTACCCATTCCATATCCGCCCGGCGGGCATTGACGTCTCCGGGGGTCTCCAGGATGATCGGCGCCCCCGCCGTGGTGAACACTTCAGCCAGCCCTTCGGGATCACACTGTCCCTGCCCCAGATTCGCGTGCCGATCAGCTCCGGAGTCGAACGCATCGCGGGAGTCATTGCCGTGCACCAGGTCGATGCGTCCGGTGATGGCCCGAATGCGGTCGGTCAGCCCGACGAGCTCATTGCCGCCGGCATGGGCGTGGCAGGTGTCCAGGCAGAATCCCACCCGATCGGCATTGGCCGAGGCTGAGATCGCCTCCCACAGTTGAGCCAGCCGCTCCAGCGTGCGAGCCATCGCGTTCGCGCCACCGGCGGTGTTCTCGATCAACAAAGGCACATCGATACTCAGCCCGTCGACGGCCTTGCGCCAGTTGTCGAAGCCGACCTGGGGATCGTCGGTGGCCAGCACATGCCCGCCGTGCACGATGACGCCGGCGGCACCGAGCTGGGCGGCCATGGTGAGCTGTTTCTGCAACTGCTGACGGCTGGGAATCCGGATCCGATTGTTCGTGCTGGCCACATTCAACACATACGGCGCATGGATGTAGATCGCGATACCGGCCTGTTCGGCGTCCGCACGCAGCGCTTCGGCACCGGCCGGGTAGGCCACCGACGGCCCACTCCACTTCTGGGGATCACCGAGGAAGAACTGCACAGCGTTCCCCCCGAGCTCGGTGATCTGAGCGATCGGGTCGGCGGCATCGACGTGGGCTCCCAACAACATGCACAGCAGTCTAAGCACCAAGGGGCGCCTGGTCGGCAGCCGCTGTCGCAGGCCGTCACTACCCAGCGAGCAGCCTGCTGCTGCCTGGTGTACCGCAATAACCTACGGTGCAGTAACTTTGATACTGGTACCTCATCCGCAGGCGCGAAGGAGTAGGCATGGAATCAGCGCACGTGGCCGGCATGTTCACTGAGTCGGTGGCGGCATTTGGGCCGGAGCCTGCTGCCCGCATCTGGGACGGCGAAGCCTGGATCGTCACCAGCTATGCCGAGCTGGGCGCACGGGCGCGCTCGCTGGCCGCACGGCTGATCGATCGTGGCCTGGAAGCCGGTGACCGCGTCGCCCTGTTCTCACCGAACCGACCCGAATGGACGCTGGTCGACCTGGCGTGCGCCTATGCCGGTCTGGTGTCGGTGCCGATGTATGCCACCAGCACGCCGCAGCAGGCCCGACACGTCATCGCCGACTCCGGTTCGAAGCTGGCCTTCGTTGCCGGTGAACACGAGTGGCAAGCCGTAGCCGAGGTTCGTGACGAACTGCCCGAACTGCGCGACGTCATCACCATCGACGCGGTTCCGGACGCGCCAAGCCTGGCCGACGAGTTGGACGCAGCACCCTCCGATACCGCTGCCGTGGACGCCCGGCTGGACGGCGCCAGCCCCGATGACCTGGCCACCATCATCTACACCTCTGGCACCACCGGTGACCCCAAGGGTGTGATGCTCACCCATCTCGGCTTCACCCACCAGGTCGATGCGTTGAATCGCTTCTTCACCCTCGGCCCCGGCGACGTGTCGCTGTGCTTCCTGCCGCTGAGTCACGCTCTGGAGCGTGCCTGGACCTACATGGTGTTGGCCAACGGCTGCCTCAATACCTACGTGTCAGATCCGCGTGACGTTGCCGAGCAGATGGTGTTGGCCAAGGCCAATCTGATGGTCAGCGTGCCGCGGCTGTACGAGAAGGTCTTCAACACCGCCAAGGAAAAGGTCGCCGACAGCTCGCTCAAGCAGCACATCATGGCGTGGGCGTTGAAGACCGGCACCACCTACCACGACGTACTGCGCTCCGGTGAGCGCCCCAGCCGCTGGCTGACGATACGGCTCAATATCGCCGACAAGCTGGTTCTGGGTGCGGTCCGCGACGCCATCGGCGGCCCGAAGAAGGTTCTGGCCTGTGGTGGTGCGCCGATGCGCGAAGATGTCGAGCGCTTCTTCTACGGCTGTGGATTGCTGGTACTCACCGGCTACGGACTCACCGAGGCCTCGCCGCTGGTGACCTTCCCGCCGCCCAGGGATTTCACCTTCGGCAATGTTGGCAAGGTCATGCCCGGCGGCGAGCTGCGCGTCTCCGCCGACGGCGAGTTGCTTTACCGCGGTCCCAATCTGATGCTGGGCTACTGGGGACGCCCGGAGGAGACAGCTACGACCATCATCGATGGCTGGCTGCACACCGGGGACGTCGGCGAGATCGACGGCTCCTACGTCAGGATCACCGACCGCATCAAGGACCTCATCGTCACCAGCAACGGCAAGAACGTGGCCCCGGCCCCGATCGAGAACCTGCTCGCCTCCGACCCGTTGTTCGAATATTCCTTGTTGCTCGGCGACAATCGGCCCTATCTCACGCTGCTGGTGGCACCGTCGTTGCCGCAACTGGACGAGATCGCCAAGCAACTGCAGATCACTTGGGCCAGGCGCGAGGAGTTGTTGGCCCACCCGGAGGTCATCGCCGAAATCAAACGCCGCATGGGCGAGCTCACTGCGAAGCTTCCCAAGCATGAGCAGATCGCCGACCTGCGTCTCCTGCTCGACGGCTTCACTCAGGAGAACGGCATGTTGACCCCCACGCTGAAGGTCAAGCGCAAGGAAGTAGAGAAGCGCTTCGCTCAGTTGGTGGACGACATGTACGCCCGCGCAGGCAAGCCCCGGAACTAGATCTCGGTGGACGCCGAATTGACCTCAGCGATACCCCCCCGGGTATAATTCCGTTCATGAGAACCCTGATCGTAGGAGGCGTCGCCGGGGGCATGTCCGCTGCCACCCGCTTGCGCCGGATGGACGAGACCGCCGAGATTATCGTCTTCGAGAGGTCCGGACATGTGTCCTTCGCCAATTGCGGACTTCCCTACTACGTCGGTGGGGTGATTACCCACCGCGAGGCGCTGCTGCTGGAGACCCCAGAGAGCATCAACACCCGCTTCCAGGCAGACGTTCGCGTGAACACCGAAGTGACCGCGATCGACCGCGCTGCCAAGACTGTTTCGGTGCGCGATCTCGCCACCGGCCGGGAGTACACCGAAAGCTACGACAACCTGATTCTGGCACCGGGAGCCGCTCCCTTCGTGCCACCCATCCCCGGCGCTGAGCGTGCGCTCACCTTGCGCAATGTCGCCGACACCGATGCCATGGCAGCCAAGGTTGACGACGTGCTCGCCGGCTCGGAGAAGTCGGCGGTCATCATGGGCGGCGGCTTCATCGGCCTGGAACTGGCCGAGAACTTCGTAGAACGTGGCCTGAAGGTCACCGTCGTCGAACTGGCCAACCAGATCATGGCGCCCCTGGACGTCGAAATGGCCATCCGGGTGCAGTGGGAACTGGAAAGCCGTGGCGTCGATGTCATCACTGGTGTTTCGGTGACCGAGATCGGTGAGGGCACCGTCACGTTGTCCGACGGCGGCACGCTGCCGGCAGGCATGGTCATCGCCGCCATCGGCGTCCGCCCGGAATGAGGGCTGGCCGCAGCCGCAGGGCTGGAGATCAGCGATCGCGGTGGCATCGTCGTCGATGACCAACAGCGCACCTCTGATCCGGCAATCTTCGCTGTCGGCGACGCTGTGGTGAAGCGGGACGTCATTACTGGCGACCCTGCCATGGTGCCGCTGGCCGGTCCGGCCAACCGGCATGGACGCCTGGTCGCCGACGTCATCGCCGGACGCGATGTGCATTCCGAAACGGTGCTGGGAACCGCCATCGTTGGCCTGTTCGGCATGCAAGCCGCCGCCACCGGTTGGACCGAGAAGCGAGCCGTGGCGGCCGGACGCAACATTCGCGTCGTCCACATTCACCCCGACAACCATGCCGGCTACTACCCCGGCGGCGAGGAGATGCACCTCAAGCTGGTCATCGACGCCGACACCGATGCCATTCTGGGTGCCCAGGGCGTCGGCGGTACCGGTGTTGACAAGCGCATTGACGTGATTGCGACCGCCATGCGCGGTGGCCTGACCGCCTCGCAGTTGGCCGACTTGGAGTTGAGCTATGCGCCGCCGTTCGGATCGGCGAAGGATCCGGTGAACATGCTGGGGTTCCAGGCCGAGAACATTCGCGACGGCGTGGTGGAGACCCTCCAGTGGCATGAGATCGCCGCTGAAGCCGACAAAGGCATTCAGATCATTGATGTGCGCACCCCGATCGAGCTCGAACGGGGAATGATCGACGGCGCGATCAATATTCCGATCGACGATCTGCGGGATCGAATCGACGAGGTCGAGGCGGATTCGATCCTGTATTGCTGGCAGGGCCAACGTTCGTATGTGGCTTCGCGGATCTTGTCCCAGTTGGGACGCCGCGTCCGCAGCCTTGATGGCGGCTACCGGACGTGGGCAGGCGTTTAGTCCCACAGGTGTACGAGTCTGTACGAACTCTCCTTTGAAGAGACTGAATTTGCCGTGAATTGGCGTTGACTAGTGCAGCAGGCACTGGCGTCACGCCGGGGGGACTCTGGTGTTTTCGCGTTGATGATGGAGGGGTACGACCATGGCGGTGGTCGCTTACATGTCGGCGCGTGGCTGGCCACTGGATTGAGCCAGTGCCTGCTTTTGCAGTCGTAGCCAGGTTCGGCAGAGCTGAACCTGGCGTGGCCAAACAGGAGCACCGTGCAGAACCGACTGACTCGCGCCGAGCTGGTCGCTCTCGTTGATCAAACCCGACGTGACCAGCACATCTCGGTTAGGGCGGCTGCACGGCTCTCGGGAGTCCCTGCTTCGACGATGCAAGGTTGGCTACAGGGTCGGCATTTTCCTACCCCGGCGCTGCGGCCCAAGTTCTTAGCCCTGGTCGATCACTTGGGCTTGTCGGCCGTATTACATGGCGGGCTGTGGCAGGGCGAGTTGTAATACCGCAATCTTCAGCGCAGTGAGTCAAAGACTGCGACAATACAGCTATGTCTACGGACTTGACTAGGCGTGAGTTCACGCAACTGGTCAATGAGGAGCGATTGGCCAGGCACCTCTCGATTCGTGCCGTGGCGCGGCTGGTCGGTGTACCTGCCACAACGGTTCAGGGATGGTTGAGCGGTGAACATTTCCCCTGCGCCGCACTTCGCGGAAGTTATCTGAGTCTCGTGGCGCACTTGGGATTGATGAAGCGGATACCCGAAGATCTGCGCGACGAGTTGGACAGCGCAATCGAGTACTGAATTTCCCGCCGAAGGGCCGATCCGGCTCAACTTCGGTCACAGAGTGGGTCAATGCCAGTGAACGCCTTTCTTTGAGTGCCCCCGGTGAGCAAGAATCCTCCTGGGTTGGTCACATCGGCATCGTGGGTTCGCGGGGGAGTTGTCATGCGTGGTTGGGCTTTACGTGGCGTGCGTTCGGTCGGCACGTTTGGGACAGTGATAGTCTCCGCGTTGGCGCTTATGGTCTTCGCCACACCGCCGGTGGCCTCTGCCGATGTGACGCAGAGCGAGGCTGGCGGATTGGCGCTGAGTGGCACCCTCACGCTTCCCGGCGGAACCTCACCTGCCGACCGCGCCCAGGTCTGTGCCCAGCCTCTCGGCTCGGAGGGCTCGATGACCTGCGCCTACACCGACCAAGACGGTCACTTCACTCTCACTGGCGCCGACAATGGACTGGTCGCGACCAGCTACCGGCTGTACGCCGACCTGCTTCCCTACCCCATCACCTATCTCACCGGTACCGGTTCGTCGGTAAGTCGAATCGACGCCCTGGCCCTTGATCTTGCCAGCCAGGCACAGCGGAGCGACCTGAATTTCTCGCTGGATGCCGGGATCGGTGTCGTCGGTAGCGTCAGCCTCGCCGATGCTGATGACTCCACAGAGATCCAGGTCCAGGTCTGTCTGGACGCACTGGTGGAGTT
>DMIX01000404.1 GCA_003451975.1 Propionibacteriaceae bacterium | reverse complement strand
GCAGGACCGCGAACCACGTAATGGGTGATGGGTTACTGGCTGCCAATTGATCGATCGCGGCACGAAGCGCGTTCACCGCCGTGGTGCAGTCCCGCAACGCGACGTCCTGTCTATCGGCCTCGCAACCGACGCTCAGGTGCAAGGTTCCACGCTCCGGTTTCATCGCATGACGGCTGCTTCCGACTACGGAAATGTCCACGAGTGCCTCCTTAGCGGGACGGCGGGGCTCGGCCCACTATCGGTCAGTGTTTGCCGACCAGCACGCGGATTGCGCGGACCGACCGGCAGTTGCCAGCCTAACTGTGCGCGAACCCCACGAGCGCTCTGCGCAGCGCCGCAACATCACGAACCTGCACGTGCTGACGCGGATGCTCCCAATCCCCTTCGATCACCACCGCGACGTGGAAGGTGCCGGTCGGGTCGAACTCGGGCAGCCAGCCCGCGTCAACGATGTCGCCGTTGGGTAACCGCAGCTGCAGGAGGTCCTCTTTCAGGTGTTCCAGGTGATCGACGGGGTCGAATTCCTCGGGAAGGAACGAGATCTCGTCATAGGTCACCAGGGCGGCATCAATCTCCAAGCCCCAGAACCCGCTGGCTCTCGGGGGCCTTCGGGCCTTTGAGCCTTCGACAAGCTCAGACAACGGGGACGCGCTGCCATCCGGCCCACCTTTCATGCTGCTCACCGCAGCCCGAGGGCGCGGCACAGGGCGCAGTTCGTGTCCGGGCACATTGTCGCCCCCTGGACGAACTCGACGAACTCCGGAATCGACAGCTCGACCGAGCTACCGACAGCTAGCTCATAGGAGATGGCGACCCGCTGGTTCCGGTGATCGAAGCGAATATCGTGCGTGTTGGTCACCGTACTGTCGAGGCCGGCATTCACGGCGCCCAACAGACGTTGCCGCAACCGAGCATCGTGCACCAGTTCACGAGCCAACTGCTCCTGCGTGTGCGCGTACGCCACCTTCCACCTCCCTGCCAACGTGTTTCGGGAGGCTAGCACCGCGACGCCTCAGGCCAAGCCATCACCAAGCAATCGGCTCGCGATGCAGGTACGCGTCGGTTGCTTTGGCCACCAACTCCTCCAGTGCCAAGCTCCGCCGACGGCCATCGCTGCCGTCGGTTACCTGAATCAGCCCGTCGGCGACTTCGCGCTCACCGATCACGGCAATCAGCGAGATCCGCCGACGCCGAGCGTCGCGAATACGCGCCCCCAGGCTGCCATCCGGGTCGAGATCGACCCGCAAGCCAGCCTTGCGCAGTGCATCGACTGCTGCCCGGGCAGCCTCGTCCTGACGTTCGGCCACGGGCAACACGACCACCTGCACCGGCGCCAACCAGAAGGGCAACCGTCCCTGATACCGCTCCAGCAGTGCCGCGACCACCCGCTCCATCGAACCCACGGTGCCCCGGTGAATCATCACCACCCGCTGCTGCGATCCGTCCGCAGCTTGGTAGGTGAGGTCGAAGTTCTCCGGCTGGTTGAAGTCGAGTTGGACGGTGGCAATGGTCTCTTCCTGGCCGCGCCCGTCACGCACCTGAAGATCAAGCTTCGGTCCGTAGAACGCGGCCTCCCCGAACCCGTCGACCAGGGCAAGGCCCTCCTCAGCCAGCACTTCCTCGGCGGCGGCGCGCAGCACCGCTTGGCTGGTTTGCCACTGTTCCGCTGGCCCCTGCCACGCCTCACCGTCGCCACGCAGCGAAAGCCGCACGTAGTCGACCGGCAGACCGAGAACACGCTGAGCACGCAACGCCGAACGCAATGCACGAGCAACTTCAGCTGCCACCTGATCGGGACGGCAGAAGACGTGGGTATCGTCCAGATTGATCTGCCGTACCCGTTGCAGCCCCGATAACACCCCCGAGCGTTCAGCCCGGAACATCGCCCCGAGTTCGTTCAGCCGTACGGGCAACTCGCGGTAGGAATGCTGGCGCGAGGCATACACCAGCGCATGATGCGGGCAATTGGCCGGACGCAGCACCACCTCGTCCTCACCGAGCTTCATCGGCGGGAACATGTCGGCGGCGAACTTGGCCCAATGCCCCGACCGCTCGAACAAGGCGCGCTTGCCCAGCACCGGGGTGTACACATCGACACAGCCGTCGTCGTGGGCAATGTCCTTGGCCAGCCGCTCCAACTCGTTGCGGATCGCGGCTCCGGCCGGAAGCCACAGCGGCAGGCCGGAGCCTGCCAGCGGGTCGGTGGCAAACACGTCGAGATCGTGATTCAGGTCGCGGTGGTCAAGCGCTTCTGCGCTGTTGTCGTTCATGCGGGGTCTCCCTTGTTGGGGCCCTGAGCTCACCGGAATGCCGTGCGAAAACGACAAAACCCCGGATTGCTCCGGGGCCGATGGTTAGTGCTGATTCAGGACAACACGAAGGCGCCGGGGCGTTCCGGCGTCGTAGTGACCTGATTGATTTGCATGCACCAACCATAGCCCGGAACGCCCCCGATCACCGCACCGCGTCAGGACGCCAGCTCTGCCCTGACCACAGCCGCCGCCTCAACCATGTGCGCCAACGAGCGCACCACCTCGGAATAGCCGCGCGTCTTCAAACCACAATCCGGGTTGACCCACAACCGCTGAGTCGGCACCGACTGCGCGGCCAGCCGCAGCAGCTCGGCCATCTCGGCAACCTCAGGCACCCGTGGCGAGTGGATGTCATAAACACCCGGCCCCAAAGCTCCCTGAAACTCGGTACCGATTGAAGCGAGCAGTTCCATGCGTGAGCGAGCGGCCTCGATGCTGGTCACATCAGCATCCATGCGATCGATGGCCGGCAGGATTTCGCCGAACTCCGAGTAGCACAGATGGGTGTGTACCTGAATGTTGTCGGCGACTCCTCCCGTGGCCAGCCGAAAAGCACCCACAGCCCACGTCAGGTAGATCGCCTGGTCGGCACGACGCAGCGGCATCGCTTCACGCAGCGCCGGCTCGTCCACCTGAATAATCGGAACCCCAATCTGCGCCAGATCGGCAATCTCATCACGCAGCGCCAACGCAATCTGGTCAGCGGTGTCAGCCAGCGGCTGATCGTCACGCACATACGACCAGGCGAGCATGGTCACCGGACCAGTCAGCATCGCCTTCACCGGCTTGTCGGTGATAGAGGCGGCGTAAGCCGTCCACTCCACCGTCAGGGCTTGGTCACGTACAACATCACCGAACAGGATCGGCGGACGCACACAGCGCGATCCGTAGGACTGCACCCAACCAGCGGTCGTGGCCGCGAACCCGGGGAGTTGCTCGGCGAAGTACTGAACCATGTCGTTGCGCTCCGGCTCGCCGTGCACGAGCACATCGAGCCCCAGGTGTTCCTGCAAGGTGATCACCTGAGTGATTTCGTTGCGCATCGCCTCGGCGTAGTCCTGCTCGCTCATCCGACCGGCCCGGCGTTCAGCACGGGCCCGGCGAAGCTCGGCGGTCTGCGGGAAGGACCCGATCGTGGTGGTGGGCATCAGCGGCAACTCCAGCCTCGCCGCCTGCGCCTCGCTCCGCAGCGCTCGAGGCGTCCGCTGCCGATCAGCATCAGTGAGGGACGCCAGCCGGTGCCTCAACTCCCGGTTTGGCTCCGAGCTGCGACGAATCGGGCGCGAAGGATCGCGGGTCGGAGCAACGGATTCCCAGCCGTCCACGACTGCCCGGTACACCGCCACCACCTCATGCAGCTTCTGATCGGCAAACGACAACTGTGAAACCAGAGCGGGGTCCAAGGCGGTTTCATCGTCAAGGTCATAGGGCACGTGCAGCAGCGAACAACTCGAACTCACCGCCACCTGCGCCCCGGCCTCCTGCCAGGCTCGGACCTGGCCTTCCGCCCGAGCGAGGTCGGCTCGCCAGACATTTCGCCCGTCGACCGCGCCCAGCACCGCCACGATCTGTGAAAGGTCGACACCTAGCGCGATGCTCGGGGTGACGCCAGCAGTGAGATCCACCCCGATGGCCTCCACACCAGCGCCTACCAAGGCGGGGAAGGCCTCGACCGGCGCAGCGAAATAGGTAGCCACAAAGATCCGCGGACGAGCCGAGACCTCCGTCAGGCGGGAGTAGCAACGCTGGACGGCGGTCACGTCATCGGCGCTGAGGTCCTTGACCAATGCCGGTTCGTCGAGTTGAACCCACTCAACGCCCGCAGCGTGCAGCGCCTCCAACAGCTCCACGTAGGTTTCGGTGAGGTCCTGCAAACGCTGCGACGGGTCGAAGTCGGGGTGCTCGGACGGCGGCTTGGCCAGGGCCAAGAAGGTCACTGGGCCGACGAGCACCACCCGGGCGTTCACCCCCAGCGCTGCGGCCTCAGCGAACTCTGTCAACGGTTTGGCCGGGTCGACTGTGAAGGTGGTCTCCGGCCCGATTTCGGGCACCAGGTAGTGGTAGTTCGTGTCGAACCATTTGGTCATTTCCAGTGGCGCAACCCCGGCGGTGCCCCGTGCCATCGCGAAGTAGCGGTAGGCGTCGAAGCCGTACACCGAATCCACCCCGCGCACCTCGCTGAACCGCGGTGGAATCGCACCCAGCATCACCATGGTGTCGAGAACGTGGTCGTAGTAGCTGAACGTGTTCACCGGAACGCTGTCGAGCCCGGCTGCTGTCATCTGCGCCAAGGCGTCGGCGCGCAGAGCGGTCCCTGTCGCTTCGAGTTGAGCGAAACTGCCTCGCCCGGCCCAGTAGGCCTCAAGCGCCTTCTTCAGTTCGCGGTGACGGCCGATACGCGGGTAGCCCAGAACTGTGGCGCCGATCGGTGGGTTGTTGCTGTGAGTCATTGATCCATCCCTCGTGGAAGCTGCGAAGGCCTGCGAACGAGGCAAGAGCGGACCACGCCGTCAGCGACGGCGGAGAGTGCCCGATTCCTCCCTCGGGAATCGCAAGCCACCATGCGTTCTCGCATGGTGCAACTGGCAGGTCTTCGGACTCAAGGGCATGGCCACAAAGCCGCCTAATGGGCATCGCTTCCCAGGGGTGAACCCAGTGCTCAATGATGCTTTTCGTTCCCAAATACCGCTGCGGGGCAGTCCCGGGTTCTCACCGGGTTCCCTCTTGCGACGACGTACCTGGAGAGCACGCCGAACCAGTAGCGCCGCTGATCCTAGCAGCGAAGGCCACCACCTCATCAGGTGCAGAAATGGCGCCGCGGGCAGCGATCACCAGTCCGCTGCTCGCCTGCCTGCGTTCTAGAGCAGCTCGGCCTCAGCGAGCACGTCACCAATGGTGGGCGGAACCAAACCCCAGGCGTCCAAACCGGCATGAAGCTGGACGGTGCCCCGCGTTGAGTGCGATATCCGCTGATCGGAATGGGTGTGGCCGTGGATCAGCATGGCGCCCAAGTCACGCAACCGCCACTGCTCGAAGCGCTCCTCGCCGCGTCCGGTGGTGTCGCCGTCATAGGGGAAGTGACAGATCAGCAGGCGCCGGCCTTCATAGCTGATCCGGGCGGCCAACTGCACCGAGGCGAACACCTCTAGGTAGTCGGCCACGTACTTGTAGGAGTTGCTGTTGGCCGGAAACGCCCGGTCATGATTGCCCAGCACGAGGTGGTGGGTGCCGGGAATCTCTGCGAAGGCGGCGATCCGTCCCCGCCAGCCATTGAAGGCCTCATCGCCGGTGTGCCACCAGATCGTGTCCGGCTGCGCCACCCGGGCCATGTTGGCCAAGATCTGGTGGTCGTGATCCTCGACAGAGTCAAACCCACGCAGCCCGGAAACCAACTGGTGCCCTAGGTGGGGATCACCCACGAATCGAATCTCACCTATCGTGATTCCTTCGTCGCAGCGAGGCCGTCCACGCTATCGACACACCCGACTCAGCACGACAGGCCACCCAGCGACGGGCTTCTGCTGGCCGGCCGAGCTCACAGCGTGACGACGATCTTGCCACGCACGTGCCCGCCTTCGAGCTCGGCATAGGCCTCCACGGCTTGATCGAACGGGTAGGCACCGGCCACGTTCACCCGCACTTTGCCTTCGGCAACCAGACCGACGAGCTCGGCCAGATCGTCATGGTCGGGACGTACCCACACGTAGTGGCCACCCAGCGCACCAGCGCGATGATCCGCGATCGAGGCGACGCGTCCGCCGGGAATGAGCAGTGACGCGACGGTATCCATCGCCTCGCCGCCGACGTAGTCGAGGATGACGTCGAAACCCTCCGGCACCGCAGACCGCGCCTGTTCCACAAGTTGCTCGCCGTAGCTGATCGGCTCGGCTCCCAGCGAGCGCAGATAGTCGTGGCTGGACGCCGACCCGGTGCCGGTCACTCGGGCCCCGGCGAGCACCGCCAGCTGGGTCGCAAATGATCCCACCCCACCGCCGGCGGCGTGGATTAATATCGTCTGGCCAGCAGCTACGCCCACCCGACGGATGCTCTGCAGCGCAGTCAACCCAGCCAAGGGCAGAGCGGCGGCCTCCTCGAACGACACCTCGGACGGCTTGTGGGCCGCGGTGCGGACCGGCACTGAGATGAACTCGGCCAACGACCCGCCCCCGACCACATCCTTGCGGGCATAGGCCAGCACCTCGTCCCCGACGGCATATTCCGGAGTGTCGAGTCCAGTGGCCACCACCACACCAGCCACGTCCCAACCGGGCACGACCGGGAACATGGTGTCCATCAGTGGGGCCAGGTGGCCCTCGCGAATCTTGTAATCGACCGGATTGAGGCCCGCAGCCACAACCTTCACCACCAGCGAGTCGGGGCCGGAATGAGGGTCGGCCACCTCGCCGAACCGGAGTTGATCGCGATTCCCGAACCTGTCATAGAGCAGCGCTTTCACACCACTAGGAACTCCGCAGCGAGACACCCCTATTCCGCGACCGTCCGATCGGGAGTGTTTCTACCCGCACCATCTGTATATACTGGCTATATACAGCAAGAACGGAGGTGTCGTGGAGATCGTCCTATCGGCCTCGTCGGGGGTCCCCCTCTACGAGCAGATCGCCAGCCAAGTGCGCACCGCCATCCTGACCGGCCAACTACCCGAAGGGGCACCGCTGGTTTCGCTGCGCCAGCTGGCCCGCGAACTCCAGGTCAGCCTGATCACCACCACCCGCGCCTACAACGATCTGGCCGCCGAAGGGCTGATCGCCAATGTGCCCGGCAAAGGCAGCTACGTGCTGCCGATCGACCGCGCAGCCACGCAAGCCGCAGCGCGCGCTGCCGTCCGCGATCAACTCAGCCGGACCGCCGCCACCGCTCACACCGCCGGACTGACCCTCACTGACGTCCGCACCCTTCTGGAAGAGGTTTGGAATGAACACCAGCGCGGATGACCGTCCGCTCACCACTCAACTGGCCCCCGGCGCGATCAGCACCAGTGGGCTGGTTCGCGACTTCGGACGGTTCCGGCTCGGACCGCTCGACCTGACCATCCCGGTTGGCTACGTCACCGGCCTGGTCGGCGCCAACGGTGCCGGCAAGACCACGCTGTTGAAGCTCCTGCTGGGCCTCCAACATGCCGACTCCGGCAGCATGTTCCTGCTCGGCGAGCCCGCGAGCGAAGCCAACCCAGCGGTTCGCGAAGACCTGGGCGTGGTCTTAGACGCACCCTTCGTACTGCCCGACTGGACGGTCAGCAAGACCGGACGAGCCACCGCACCGTTCTACTCCCGCTGGGACGCCGACCTGTTCGCTGCGCTCGTCGAGCGCTTCCACCTGGCACCCAAAGCCACCGTGAAGTCGCTGTCTCGCGGTGAAGGAACCAAGCTGATGCTCGCCCTCGCCCTGGCCCACCAGCCACGCCTGTTGCTGCTGGACGAGCCGACCAGCGGGCTCGACCCGTT
>DMIX01000205.1 GCA_003451975.1 Propionibacteriaceae bacterium | reverse complement strand
GCACCCCAGCACGCACGGCGTGCTGCGCCTGATCCTCGAACTCGATGGGGAAATTATCGTCAACTGCCTCTCCGATGTGGGCTACCTGCACACCGGTATTGAGAAGAACATGGAAGCCAAGACCTACCAGAAGGCAGAAGTGCTCGTCGACCGCATGGATTACATGTATGCCATGGGTAACACCCTGGTGTACTCGCTGGCGGTGGAAAAACTGACCGGGCTGCAACCCCCGCCGCGCGCCGAGGCTATCCGTGTCATCCTGACCGAGCTCTCACGTATCCAGTCACACCTGTTATGGCTGGGCACCTCCGCTATGGACCTCGCCGCCCTCTCCACTTTCCTCTACGTCATGCGCGAACGCGAGATGGTGCTGGATATCTTCGAACTGGTCTCCGGCGCGCGCATGATGACCACGTTTATCCGCCCCGGCGGGCTGTGGCGCGACGTGCCGGTGCAATTTGAAAAAATGGTGCGCGACTTCACCAAAGTGCTGCCGAAACGTTTGGTCGAATACGAATCCATGCTCACGCACAATCCGCTCTTCCTTGACCGCACCAAGGGCATTGGCAGAATTGATACCCGGACCTGCCTGGCTTACGATGTGACCGGACCCACCCTGCGCGCCAGCGGGCTGGCGCATGATGTACGCAAGGCCAACCCTTACAGCGGTTACGACCAGTACGATTTTGATATTCCCACGCAGAGCGAAGGCGATGTGTACGCGCGCTACCTGGTACGCCTGGAGGAGATGCGTCAGTCTGTGCGCATTATCGAGCAGGCGCTGGATAAACTACCCTACGGACCGGTACGCGACCAGAATTACAAATTCGTGCCGCCTCCCCGCTCAGAGATTGGGGTGAGCATGGAGGCGTTGATCCATCACTTCAAGCTGGTCACCGAGGGCTTCCGGGTTCCGGCCGGTCAGGCCTACGTGCCGATCGAAAGCCCCAAGGGTGAACTCGGCTGCCACGTGGTCTCCGACGGCGGCACGAAACCCTACCGGGCGCACATGCGCGACCCAGGATTCAACCATCTGCAGTCCATACCGATTCAGTGCGAGGGCGGCATGCTCGCCGACATCGTGGTTTCGGTCGGTTCAATCGACCCAGTGATGGGAGGCGTCGACCGATGAGCGGTCACGAATTCACGTCCTATTTCCCCGAGTCGGGGAGTGTGGACATGACCGATACCAGCACCAACATCGACGAGACGACGCTGACGGAGCTGCGCGAACTCGCGGGTCGCTATCCGCAGGCGCGGTCGGCCCTGATGCCGATGCTGCATCTGGTCCAAAGCGTCGATGGCCGGATTTCGCCAGCGGGCATCAAGGCCTGCGCCGAGATTCTGGACATCACCGCTGCGCAGGTCTCTGGGGTGGCCACCTTCTACACGATGTACCGCCGTACCCCGGCCGGTCAGCATCACATCGGAGTGTGTACCACCGCGTTGTGTGCGGTCATGGGTGGCGACATGCTGTTGGAGAAGGTGTCGGAGAAACTCGGCATCGAACCCGACCAGACCACGCCGGACGGCAAGTTCAGCCTGGAACGCATCGAATGCAACGCCGCCTGCGATTTCGCGCCGGTGCTGATGGTCAACTGGGAGTTCATGGACAACATGACCCCGGAGAAGGCCGAGCAGTTGCTCGATGATCTGGCTGCCGATCGCGAGGTCAGCTCCACTCGCGGTGCCACCATCACCAGCTGGCGTGAAGCCGAACGGGTACTGGCTGGCTTCCCCGACGGTCGCGCCGACGAAGGGCCCAGTGCCGGTGAGGCGTCCCTGTTGGGTAAGAAGATCGCCGACGACAAGGGCTGGGCCGCACCGAAGGGTGGGCTCAACTGATGACCGACACTCTCACTCCAGTACTCAGCGCGAACTGGGGCACAGAATCCTCCTGGAAGCTCGAGAGCTACCGGGCAACCGGCGGTTACCAGGCTTTGGCCAAGGCCCTGAAGATGACCCCCGACCAGGTCACCGGGGTGGTCAAGGATTCGGGGTTGCGCGGACGCGGTGGTGCAGGCTTCCCGACCGGCATGAAGTGGAGCTTCGTGCCCAAGGACAATCCGAATCCCAAATACCTGGTGGTCAACGGTGATGAGTCCGAACCGGGCACCTGCAAGGACATGCCGCTGTTGCTGGCGAGTCCGCACACCTTGGTGGAGGGCATGATCATCTCCTCCTACGCCATTGGTTGCCACACCGCCTTCGTCTACATCCGCGGGGAAGTGCTGCACATTCACCGCAGAGTGCAGGCCGCGGTCGCTGAGGCCTACGAGGCCGGGTTGCTGGGCAAAGACATCCTGGGCTCCGGGTACGACCTGGACATCATCGTCCACGCCGGAGCCGGGGCCTACATCTGTGGCGAGGAAACCGCACTGCTGGATTCGTTGGAAGGTCGGCGCGGCCAACCCCGGTTGCGTCCGCCATTCCCGGCGGTGGCCGGCTTGTACGCCTCGCCGACGGTGATCAACAACGTGGAGTCCATCTCCAGCGTGCCGAGCATCATCGCCAACGGGGCACAGTGGTTCTCCTCGATGGGGACGGAGAAGTCCAAGGGCTTCACCATCTACTCACTGTCGGGTCACGTCGCCAATCCCGGACAGTTCGAAGCGCCGCTGGGCATCACGTTGCGCGAGTTGCTCGACCTGGCCGGCGGCATGCGGGCCGGTCATGAGTTGAAGTTCTGGACGCCGGGCGGATCCTCCACCCCGATCCTGACCGCCGAACACCTGGATGTGCCCCTCGACTACGAGGGTATGGCCGGGGCCGGCACCATGCTGGGAACCAAAGCGCTGCAGATCTTCGACGAAACCACCTCCGTGGTGCGAACCACCCTGCGGTGGTTGGAGTTCTACAAGCACGAATCCTGTGGCAAGTGCACGCCGTGTCGCGAAGGCAACTGGTGGCTGGTGCAAATCCTGCGCAAGATCGAAGCGGGCACCGCCGAAGCCGGTGATGTCGACAAGCTTCTCGACGTCGCGGACAATGTGGGCGGCAAGTCCTTCTGTGCCCTGGCCGATGGTGCCGTCGCCTGTGTCACCAGCGCGGTGCGTCACTTCCGAGCTGAGTTCGAAGCCGGAACCACCACTCCGGCCTGGGAGGCGTTCCCCTATGAGCGCAGCGCACTGTTCGCCACCAGTGAGTCCAAGGAGGTCCGGGCGTGAGCGTGGAGACCAAGACCGAACAGGCGCCAGCACCGGTGGCGACGGTGACCCTGAGTATCGACGGCATCGAGGTCACCGTGCCCAAGGGCACCCTGGCCATCCGTGCTGCCGAGCAGATCGGGATCGCCATTCCTCGGTTCTGTGACCATCCTCTGCTGGACCCGGCCGGCGCCTGTCGGCAGTGCCTGGTGGAGGTTCCTGATGCCGGCAACGGCCGCGGCTTCCCCAAGCCGCAGGCGTCCTGCACCTTGGAGGTCGCTCCCGGGATGCAGATCAACACCCAGCGCACCTCCGAGGTGGCTGCCAAGTCACAGCGCGGCATGCTGGAATTGCTGTTGATCAACCACCCGCTGGATTGCCCGATCTGCGACAAGGGCGGCGAATGCCCGCTGCAGAATCAGGCACTGAGTAATGGTGGCGGCGAGTCCCGCTATGAGGGCGTCAAACGAACCTTCCCCAAACCGGTGCCGATTTCGGCACAGATCCTGCTGGATCGGGAACGGTGCGTGCTGTGCGCTCGCTGCACCCGGTTTTCCGAGCAGATCGCCGGCGATCCGTTCATCAGTCTGGTGGAGCGTGGCGCCCTGCAACAGGTGGGCCGTTACGCCGAGGAGCCCTACGACTCCTACTTCTCGGGCAATGTGGTGCAGATCTGCCCGGTCGGCGCACTGACCTCTGCCGCCTATCGTTTCCAGAGCCGACCTTTCGACCTGGTGTCCACCGAGGTCACCTGCGAAGGCTGCGCTTCCGGATGCCAGCTTCGCACCGACCACCGTCGTGGCTTGGTTCGTCGTCGCCTGGCCGCCAATGCGCCTCAGATCAACGAAGAGTGGAACTGCGACAAGGGTCGCTTCGCCTTCGTGTCGGGCCGAGGCGATGACCGCATCACCACCCCGATGGTTCGCGTCGACGGCGAGTTGCAGCCCGCGTCCTGGCCCGAGGCCATCGACGTTGCAGTTGCCGGACTGTCGGCGGCCGGTCGCAACGTTGGTGTGATCACCGGTGGCCGCGTGACGATGGAGGACGGCTACGCCTACGCGAAGTTCGCCCGCGCCGTCCTGGGAACCAACAACGTCGATTACCGCAGCCGTCCCTACGGCGCCGACGAGTCGGCCTTCCTGATCACCGAAGTCGCCGGACGCACCCTGGACGCCGCTTCGACGGTGACCTACAGCGCCCTCGAGGCCGCCGAGCGGGTCATCCTGGTGGGCTTCGAACCCGAGGAAGAGTCACCGATGGTCTTCCTGCGGCTGCGCAAGGCGGTCCGCAAACGCGGCTTGACCGTGGTGGCCATCGCGCCACTGCTCAGCAACGGCAACCGGAAGCTGAACGCCACGGTGGTGGCCACCGCTCCTGGTGGCGAGACCGAGGCGATCACCGAACTGGAACTGACTAACTCTGATGTGATCCTGGTCGGCGAGCGGGCCGGGCTGGTGTCGGGTGCATTGGAGGCGGTGGTCACCAAGACCACCGCTGCCGGGGCTCGTTTCGCCTGGATCCCGCGTCGCGCCGCCGAGCGCGGTGCCATCGAAGCCGGCTGCCTGCCCGGCCTGCTACCGGGCGCGCGGGCGGTCTCCAATGTCGCTGCGCGTGTCGATGTCGCGACCCACTGGGGCGTCGACTCGCTGCCGCCGTTGGAAGGCCTCGACGCCGCCAGCATGTTGGCCGCGGCCGCAACCGGTGAAATCGAAGCGCTGCTCATCGGTGGGGTCGAGTTGTCCGACTTCGCCGATGCCGAAGCCGCCCGCGCCTCGGTG
>DMIX01000184.1 GCA_003451975.1 Propionibacteriaceae bacterium | reverse complement strand
TTTTTTTTTTCAAGCAGAAGACGGCATACGAGATCAGCCTCGGTCTCGTGGGCTCGGAGATGTGTATAAGAGACAGGGAGAGAGAACTATGGAGATCGGCGGTTATCAGTTCCCTGATGAGCTCTATTACGACAAGGAGCATAACTGGGCGCGCGTGGACGGTGATCAGGCCACCATCGGCGTCACGGACTTCGCACAGGCGATCGCCGGAGAGATCGTGTTCGCCGAGACGCCACGCGTCGGGCGGAGCATCGAGTCTGGCAATCCTTTTATGTCGATGGAATCGGGGAAATGGGTGGGCCGCATCAAGGCCATTCTCAGCGGACAGATCGATGAAGCCAATGAGGAGATCGAATTCGACAGCACGATCATCAACCAGTCGCCCTATGGCGATGGCTGGCTTGCCAAAATCACGCTGAACAATCCCGCCGAACTGGACGGCCTGTATCACGCCGACAACGCGGATTTCCAGGCGTTCATCCTGGCTGAAAAAGAAAAATACGGGAAGTAGGTCCAATCAACGCACATGAAACTATATGACCTGGGGCACGTCCCCTGGCTGGATTCCCAGCTCATCTATCACGCTCTGCCCAGAGCCAACGAAGAAGGGCTCATTTTGCTGGCACCGGCAGAGCCTTACGTTTGTATAGGATTTCACCAGGATGCCGAGCAAGAGGTCGATCTGGACCTCTGCCGGGTACGCCATATCCCGGTGTTCCGGCGCGAGGTCGGTGGAGGCGCTGTCTTTCTCAACGGGCGGCAATTGTTCTACCAGCTCGTGCTGAGCCGCGATCATCCGCTGGCGCAGGGCGATAAGACTGCCCTGTATCGCCGCCTGCTGGAGCCGGTCGCGGAAACCTATCGCCAGCTCGGCGTCGAGGCCAATTACCGGCCGGTCAACGACATCGTCACGCAGGAAGGCCGCAAGATCGCCGGTACGGGGGCGGCGGAGATCGCAAACAGCCTGGTGCTGGTCGGGAACGTCATCTTCGACTTCGATTACCAGACGATGGTCCAGGTGCTGCGCGTACCCGACGAGAAATACCGCAACAAGGTCTTCAAGAGCATGCAGGAGAACCTGACGACGCTGCAGCGCGAGCTGGGCCAGACGCCTGATTGGGACTACGTAACCGGCCTGCTCACGCGGAATTACGAGGCCGTGCTCGGTCCGCTCACCCCAGGCACGCTGTCGCAGGCGGTGCTGGATACCGTCGAGACGTTGCGCCAGACGCACACGACCGAAGAATGGCTGCTGGACCGCAAGCGTCCGGCGCGCGCCGGACGGCGGGTGAAAGTCAGTACCACCGCAGCGGTCGTCCGTAACGTGTACAAGGCACGCGGTGGTCTGATTCGCGCGACGCTGGAGATCAGTGATGACCGGCTGGCGGCGATCGAGTTGTCGGGCGATTTCTTCTTCTATCCCAGCGACGGGGTCGCCAAACTGGAGCAGCGCCTGACCGGGCTGGCGTTGGCGGAGGTCCCGCAGGCCGTGCGGGCGTTCTATGCCGAAGGGTTGATCGATTCGCCGGGCATTGCGCCGGATGACTTGATCGCGGCGCTCAGTTCCGGCGCGAAATAGGACGAGAGGCGGCGCGAGCAGTCATGACCGAAGTCAAAGCGACCCGCCTGGGAAACGGCCGTACCGCGTTGTCGATCGGGCAGCGCACCTGCATCATGGAAGACCACCTGGATGGCGACGAACAACGCGCTTTCCTGTGCCCGACCGAGATGCTGGCAGCGTCGGTGGCCGGCTGAATCATCCTGACGTTGGCAGCGGTCGCTGCCCACAAAGGCATCCGGTTCGAGAAGATCGAGGTGTACACATCTATGGAGCTCGCTCTCGCAACCGGAGGCAACACACGGACGGCGTTCAAGAGCCGCATCGTTATCGAAGGGCAGCTTACGCCACGCGAGCGTGCGATCCTGCTCAACTCGGCACAGCACTGTGACGTACACAAGATCATCCGCGGGGAAGTCACGCTGGACAACGAGCTGCTGGTCAGTGACGCCCCCTGAGCGGGGCGCTTCCGCGATGTGCAGGAGGCCGGCGCGTGCTGAAGCGAGCTCGCCGCTGGCAACAGGGCTGAGACGCCGAGAAGGTCAAATGAAGAGACGCTGTGTCTCCGCGGTGAGTTGGCCACTCTCTGCCGCAATCATCGCGCGCGCCGGATTGCGCACTTCACATACAAAGGAGGGCAAAAGAAATGGACCTCAATTTCTCGCTCGAAACGCCCCCGCTAGTGGGGACGGAAGGACAGCAGGAGATTTCCGCGGAACAGAATCTGATCATCATCGGTGGCGGTCCCGCCGGGTTCACCGCCGCCCTGTACGCTGCCAGAGCGGCGCTGAACCCGCTCGTGCTGGTCGGCCCGGCGCCTGGCGGCCAGGCAGCCACCACCGAGAAGATGGAAAACTACCCCGGCTTTCCGGAAGGGATCGGCGGGCAGGGGCTGGCCACGCTCATTCAGGAACAGGCCGAGGGCTTCGGCG
Organism: Propionibacteriaceae bacterium; assembly: GCA_003451975.1. GTDB lineage: Bacteria > Actinomycetota > Actinomycetes > Propionibacteriales > Propionibacteriaceae > Propionicimonas. Next base: position 2,786 of record DMIX01000184.1, on the reverse strand, counting down.
CGAACCTGCTGTTCGACGAAGTCACCAAAGTGGATTTTTCCGCCCGCCCCTTCCAAATCACCACCTACGACCGGGAGTACACGGCCAAGACCGTGATCATCGCCACGGGGGCGAAGCCGCGGCGTATGGGCGTGCCCGGTGAGGACAGATTCATCGGCCGCGGCGTGTCGTTCTGCGCGACTTGCGACGGCTTCTTCTGCCGCGACAAGACCGTCGTGGTCGTCGGCGGCGGAGACAGCGCCATGGACGAATCGATGTTCCTCGCGAAGTTCGCCAAGAAGATCTACATCGTGCACCGCCGTAGCGAGCTCCGCGCCACGAAGCAGCTCCAGGACCGGGCCTTCGCGCATCCGAAGGTCGAGTTCATCTTGAACACCGTGGTGGACGAGGTGCTTGGAGAGAATAACGTCACCGGCGTCAAGTTGCGCTGCATCGACACGGGCGAGACCTCGGTTTTGCCGACGGACGGCGTCTTCGTGTACATCGGCCTGAACCCGAATACGCGGCTATTCGAAGGCCAACTGACGCTGGACGACCAGGGCTACATCGTCACCGACAAACGGCAGCAGACCAACATTCCCGGCGTGTTTGCCGCCGGCGACGTGCAGGACCCCGATTTCCGGCAGGTGGTGATCGCGGCAGGGACGGGCGCCGCTGCCGCCATCGCCGCCGAGCACTTCCTCGCCGAACACGGTTAAACCGCGAGACCAACCGGGCACAACCGGCAGTCGACAACGTAGCGGGGCGCAGCACGCTGTGGCGATGCGCCCCTTCATTTTGCACATATTGCGGGCTGCGCTGGTCTCTACGACCGGCCTTCTCCGCACGATTCCCGCACGATCAGCTCGGGCTGGAGCCGGGTGCACGCCACGTCGACAGGCTCGCCGGCGAGCATTTTGATCAGCATTACGCCCGCCACCCGCCCAATCTCATAGCTGGGTTGGCGGACAACCGTGATGGGCGGCGTCATTACGGATGCCCAGGGATGCTCGTCGAAGCCGAGCACGGCGACATCGTCCGGACAGCGCAGGCGCAACTCCGCCAGTGCGCGCATGATGCCCAACAGCATGTTGTTGTCGTTGCCGATGAGGGCAGCGGGCAAGGGCATGTCACGCAACAGATCGACCGCCGCGGCACAGCCGGCAGCGACGGTCAGATTGCAGAAGCGAACCAGCAGTTCGTCGAATGGAATGCCGTGGTCGTCCAACGCACGCCGGTAGCCGGTGAAGCGCTCGTGCATGCTCGACATGTCCGCCGGGCCGGCGAGCAGGCCGATCCGGCGGTGCCCATGACGTACGAGATGGCTCACCGCCAGGTGCATCCCCCCGGTGTTGTCCACACCGACGAACGGGCCCAACATGCCTGCAAATGTGAGATCGACGAAAACCACCGGGACGTTGGCTGTCGCCAGCAGGCGCAATGTGGTCGCGTTCTGGCTGACCGCCGCAGTGAGAAAGCCGTCTACCGTCCGGCCCAGCAGAATCCGGAGGTACTCCTCGACCAAGACGGGATCATCTTCCGTCGAGCACAACAGCAGCTTATAGCCCTGCGGGCTGATTGCATCGATCACGCCACGGCTCATTTCACCGAAGAACACGCTGGTCGTGTGCGAGGCAACCATGCCGATCGTGTAGGTCCTGCGCAGGCTGAGACTGCGCGCGATCGCGCTCGGGTGGTAGCTGAGGGCATGGATCGCTTCCGTCACGGCTAATCTGGTCTCGTCGCTGACGAAACGCGTCCCATTCAGCACGTGGGACACCGTCGCGGTCGACACCCCCGCTCGTTTGGCTACATCACGAATCGTGGCCATCAGTTCCTCCCAGACGGCCGGCCAGGACCGCCGGCGCACGTAACCGCTTACGCACGCGAGCTCATTATAGCAAGGTCATCCGCAGCGGTCAAAGAACGGGATCGCCGGGGTATGAATAATATCACCAACAAGCCCACTCTCACCCCTCACTTAGACAAACCCGTGTAATCATGTTACAATTCACGTTATGTGTCGTCACTGTCACAGCGGAAAGGGGCTGATGCCCTGCCGCTGAATAATCGTGCTGAGATTTGATCAATTTGGGTATAATGCTCAACGGGGGTAACAGTGCGAACTTTCACTGCGATTGTGGAAAGGTGTCCCGATACGGGGCTATATGTTGGCTATGTGCCGGGGTTCTCCGGAGCTCACACACAAGCACCGACTTTGGATGAGCTACAGGAGAACTTGCGCGAGGTCATCGAAATGCTGCTGGAGGATGGCGAACCGGTCTTCGATGAGGAATTTGAGCGACGGTACTGTGTTGCGTCTTAATTGTCTGTCCACTAAATGGGGGGAATATCATACGACAAACACTCACACCAAGACGGAAGACAGGACACAGCAGGAATCGCCATCTACGTCAGGTTGCTTCTGATTTGAATATGTAAAAAGCGTTTGGCATACGAGTGATAAGAGCTTCCGTTCATTTTTGGAGCAGAAGTTGAGATTTGAGAAATGAGAACATTTGATGCGTCGCTTACCACATCGCGCAGGGGCCAGAAAGTGCGCTATGGACTACTGTGGGTTGGGCTGATCATCATCGTCTATACTCTGGGATTCTTCTTCCTGCAACATCGCCTCTATCACGGGCTCCATATGCAGATATGGGATTTGGGCCTGTTCAACCAAGTCCTGCACAACACTCTACACGGGAAGGTCTTGCAGTATAGCATCCCGGGAGGATCGGTTAGCCTTTTCTATGAACGCTTACAAATCATTGTGTTGCTACTAATCCCTTTGTATGCAATCGTTC
>DMIX01000349.1 GCA_003451975.1 Propionibacteriaceae bacterium | reverse complement strand
CGGCATGATCTATCGAAAGGGCGAGGCCGATTAACCCCGATTTCGAGGTGCTGCGCAGTCGTGCTCGGGAGTTCTGTGAGCACGCCTATGCGCCCTACTCGCAGTTCCCGGTGGGTGCGGCAGCCATGGTCGACGACGGCCGCGTCGTGGGTGGCTGCAATGTCGAGAATGCCTCCTATGGCTTGGGCCTGTGCGCTGAATGCGGACTGGTCTCGAACCTGATCGCCACCGGCGGCGGTCGGCTGGTCGCCTTCAGTTGCTGCAACAAGCTGGGGGAGTTGCTGATGCCCTGTGGCCGCTGCCGTCAATTGCTGTACGAGCACGGCGGGCCGAAGCTGCTGATGGATACTCCTGAAGGAGTGATGACCATGCGCGAGGTGCTGCCGCAGGCCTTCGGGCCGGCGGATCTGGAGCGGGTGGCTGACCCTTCGACCGGCTCAGGGAACGGGTCTGGGGTCTCAGGGAAGGGGTCTGGGATCGCCGGGAACGGGGCTGGGGTCGCCGGGAACGGGGCCGTGGTTTCAGCCAACGACGGTGTGGACTCAGAGAGTGGGGAGAAGTGAGCGTACCGATTGAGCTGTGCCAGGCGATGCCGAAGGTGGCCCTGCATGACCATCTCGATGGTGGGCTGCGGCCCGCCACGGTGTTGGAAGAAGCGGCCAAGATCGGTCACCCGCTGCCTGCCGACAACGCCGACGCGCTCGGCCGGTGGTTCTACGAAGCCGCCGATTCCGGATCCCTGGTGCGCTATCTGGAAACCTTCGACCACACCGTGGCCGTGATGCAGACCGCCGATTCGCTGCGGCGGGTGGCCCGCGAATTCGTGCTCGACCAGGCTGGCGACGGAGTCATCTACGCCGAGGCGCGGTGGGCGCCCGAGCAGCACACCGCAGGTGGCTTGAGCCTGAGCGAAGCCGTCGAGGCGGTGCGCGACGGCCTTGCCGAGGGAATGGCTCAAGCACAGCAACAGGGCCAGGACATTGTGGCCCGTCAGATCGTGACCGCGATGCGCCACGTCCCCGAACCGAGCACCGGAATCGCGGAACTGGCGCTGGCCTACCGGCACGACTCGGTGTGCGGATTCGATATCGCCGGCGCCGAGGACGGCTTCCCGCCCACGCGCTTCCAAGAGTCGTTTGACCTGCTGCGTGAGAGCTTCCTGCCGTTCACCATTCATGCTGGTGAGGCCGCCGGTGCTGACTCGGTCGCTGGAGCCGTTGGCCGCTGCGGTTGCTCGCGAGTCGGACACGGCGTCCGCCTAGTAGAAGACATCGCCGAGGACGGCGCCCTCGGCGACCTGGCTCAATATGTCCTGGATCGACAGATCCCCTTGGAGATCTGCCCGTCGTCCAATCTGCAGACCGGAATCTGCGACCGGGTCGAGGATCATCCGTTCGGGCGCCTGGCCGAGGCTGGTTTCTGTGTCACGGTGAACTGCGACAACCGGCTGATGAGCGCCACCACGCTCAGCCGAGAGTTCCACCTGCTCAGCGAAGCGTTCGGCTACGACCTCGCGGCTCTGCGCGGCTTCACGCTCAATGCCGCTGGCGGCGCATTCCTGCATTTCGATGAACGTCAACAGCTCATCGAGAAAGTGAACCAAGGCTTCAACGCCCTCTGATCCTGTTCGGGGTCCCTCCCCGAACAATTGGGGAATCGTTCACCGAAGGTTCGCCTACGGTTGATCACCGCGGCAGATGCCGAGCCTAACTTCGGCTTGTGCCTACGACCAAGAATCGCCCCGTGCGTTCGGTGGCCGTGCTCGCGGACGCTGACAGTCGATGGAAGTGGGGTCTCGGGCTCGCCCGCCGGCTGCACCCTGGCGTCGCCATTACGGGCTATCAGTTCGCTGGTGCGCAGACGCCGAGCCAGCGCCAACTAGCCGAGGCCGGGATCAATCCCGACTCGGTGATTGTCGTCGCCGCCGGTGAACTGATAGCCGCCCTCACCGCCAACCCGGTGGATGCACTGGTGCTCTCCCTTCCCGGTACCGGCGTGCAGGCCATGCTGCATCTGCTGGCCCACGCTGAACTCGAATCCCGGCCACTGGTGATCACCGGCTACGTCGGCGTGGTCTACGAGCGGGTCGTTGAAGGCCTGCTGCTGCGCGCCGGAGCCGATGTGATCGTCGCCAACAGCCCCGCTGACCTGGAGCGTTTCGGGGGCGTCCTCGACGGCGTTGGCTACCCCAGCAGCTCGTTGGTGCAGAGCCGTCTGCCCTTTCTGCGCGAACCAGGCCAGCGGGTGAACCCCCGATTTACGGTGACCTTCGCCGGTCAACCCGATGTACCTAACAGCCGCTCCCAGCGACGCTACGTCGTGGAGCGCCTCGCCGAGCATGCCGCCCAGCATCCCGAACGCGATGTGCTCATCAAACTGCGTGGCCTGCCTGGTGAAGTCGTCACTCACGTCGAGCCCTATCCCTACGACGAGATCGTGCGCTCGATGGGCGCCGACCGACCCAGCAACCTGAAGCTGGCCGGCGGCGACATGGGCAAGGCTCTGAACCGCACCGATCTGTTGGTCACCGTCAGTTCCACGGCAGCCTTGGAGTCCATCCATCGCGGTCTGGCCACGGCGGTCCTCACCGACCTCGGTATTCGGGAATCGCTGGGTAACGCCTACTTCCTCGGCTCGAACTGCCTGGCCAGTTTCGACGACCTCGACGCTGGTGCCCTGCCCGAAGCCGACCCGGTCTGGGCACGAAGCCACGGCCTGGGCCCGCAGGTGGATCCACTTCCCGAGCGGGTCGCGGAGTTGCTGGCCGGTGGCCCGCTGCCGCCGCTGCGTCCGTTCTACACGCTCAGCAATGGCAAGGCCTTCCTGCCCGGCGTGCTGGCCGGCTACGGCGTGGGCACCGACGGCAAACCGGTGCCCTTCCTGGCCAATGGCGCGCCCGACGGACTGCGACGCGTGGTTCGGCAGAGCGCCCGAAATATGTATCGACACGGTGCCCAAGTGGTTGCGCCGGCACTTCGAAGGTTGGCTTCGCTATGAGTGGGCAGGTTCTGGCCGTGATCCCGGCCCGGGGTGGATCCAAGGGCGTTCCAGGTAAGAATGTGGCCCGCATCGGCGGGGTGCCGCTGGTAGCCCGAGCGGTGCGGGCGGCTCTGGGCGCCGAACACATCGATCAAGTCGCGGTGTCCACCGACGACCCTGAGATCGCCCGGGCTGCCGAACAGGCCGGTGCAATCGTGGTGCAGCGTCCGGCGGAGCTCGCTGGCGACACCGCTACCAGCGAGGCGGCGTTGACCCACGCCATTGGCGCGATCCACGGCGAGCATCCGCCCGAGATCGTCGTGATGATCCAAGCCACCAGCCCGTTCATCACCTCAGCCGAACTCGACGATCTGGTCGGCGTGATCAAGGCCGGTGCCGACAGCGCCTTCACCGCAGCGCCGTTCCATGGCTTCATCT
>DMIX01000051.1 GCA_003451975.1 Propionibacteriaceae bacterium | reverse complement strand
CTCCATCGATGCACCCCCTCCTGCGACTACCTCCGTGGCTGGCTCCTCCCCCGTTCGGGCGGCTTTCGAAAAGCGGACGCGCAGCTTCACTGAACTCGCGCAACTCGTGCGTACCTCTGGGCTCAACGGCCGCACCCACTGGTTCTATCTGGTGGTGGCGAGCACGCTGATCACCGCACTGGGTGGCGCCATCACGGGCATGATTCTGCTGGGAGATTCCTGGTTCCAGCTGCTCATCGCAGCAGCCCTCGGCATCATCTTCACCCAGTTCGCCTTCCTCGGCCACGAAGCGTCCCACCGCCAAGTGCTGAAGTCTGCGCCGGCCAACGATCGGCTGGGACGAGTGCTGTCGACCGCCTTCGTCGGGATCAGCTACTCGTGGTGGATGAACAAGCACACCCGGCATCACGCCAATCCCAACAAGGTTGGTAAGGATCCCGACATTGCACTGGGAAATGTCGCCTTCACCACCGAGGATGCGGCTCAGAGTACGGGCTTTCGGGCGTGGGTGATCCGACGCCAAGGCTGGCTGTTCTTCCCGTTGCTGCTGCTGGTGGGCCTGGATCTGCACCAGACGTCGATTCGCAGCCTGTTCAGCCGCAAACCCCAGCCGGGCAGAGTGTTGGAGCTCAGTCTGATCGCGGGTAGATTCGCCCTCTATCTCGGCGCATTGTTCTGGCTGCTGCCACTGGGAATGGCCTTCGCCTTCTTGGGGGTGCAGTTGGCCGTATTCGGCGTCTACATGGGTGCCAGCTTCGCGCCCAACCACATCGGTATGCGGATCGTTCCCGCCGATGTCCGCCTCGACTTCTTGAACAAGCAGGTTCTCACCTCGCGCAATGTGCGGGGCGGGTGGTGGATAACCACCGTGATGGGCGGCCTGAACTTCCAGATCGAACATCATCTGTTCCCGAACATGCCGCGTCCGCACCTGCGTCAAACCCAGAGGCTGGTTCGGGCCGCCTGTGACGAGCACGACATCAGCTACACCGAGAACTCGCTGCCCCAGGCCTTGGCGATCGTGGTGCGCTACATGAACGAAGTGGGCCTGGTGGCCTCGGCCAAGTTCCAATGCCCGACCGCAGCAGGCATGGGCCGGTTCTGAGCGGCGCCACCGAGCTACGTTGTTGCTGCCGTTTCGTTGCCGGACTCGCTGGTAGCCGAAAGAATGTCACCGTGCGTCGAACCGTCGACGCCACACCAGTGAGGTGACTCCCATGACCGCTGAGGAATCGACTCCGCAAACCGCTGCGCCTGCCAACGCTGACCGGCCCCCAGCTGCCGAGGTCGAGGATCACTCCACCCGGCAGCGCAGCGTCATCGAGGTTCTCACCGTCGTGATCCTGTCCACGGTGGCCATCTTGACCGCGTGGTGTGGTTTCGAAGCGTCCAAGTGGGGCGGGGAGATGTCGATCGCGTTCAGTCAGGCTTCGTCTGCTCGGATCCAGGCCACCAATGCCGACGGGACCGCGCGCGATGCCCGCATGTTCGACCTCGTCATCTGGGCCAACTATGTGCAGGCCGTCGCCAACGACCAGCCCAAGTTGCAGGCCTACATCGAGACCCGCTTCACCCCGGCGTTCGCCAAGGCTTTCACCGCATGGAAGGACGGCGGACGGGTTGAGTCCAGCCCATTCGCGAATCCCGCCTATGTGCCCGAAGGCACCCTCAAAGCAGCCGAGCTGAACGCCACCGCCGACGCCAAGTTCGCCCAGGCCCTGGAGAACAATCAGCGCGGCGACAACTATTCGCTGCTGACGGTGTTGTTCGCCCTAGTCCTGTTTCTGGCAGCAGTCGCCCAACGCTCGCGCACCACCAAAGGTTCGTGGGCACTGCTCGGCTTGGCGATCACCGTCGCTCTTGCCGGGGTGGCGATCATGTTCAGCTTCCCGATCAAGATCTGAAGCTTCGACAAGCTCAGCCAACGGAACCACCCGCGCCCTGAGCCTGTCGAAGGGCACCCAGCTTCGACAAGCTCAGCCAGCGGGCATGCCGTGTGCGGGGCCCACACACAAGCTTCACATTGGGCCCACGGGGCCTTCATCAGCGCTGCCTAGGTTCTTCAGTGTCACCACGAACTACCAAGGAGGACCCCGAAATGAAGACCTGGCACAAACAAGCAATCGCCGCCTCGGCGATCGTGGCCGGTCTCGGTCTGGGAGTCAGCGCCGCAGCAACTGCAGCCCCGATTCAGATCCCCACCCCGAGCCCCACCACCACAACCGCTACCACGACGGTCAGCGCCGACGTCGCCAAGGACCTGGCCTACATGCGTGAGGAAGAGCGGCTAGCCCGCGACACCTACCTGGCCATCGCCAAGCTGTACCCGGACAACGCGATCCAGTTCGAGCGAATCGCCAACTCCGAGCAGCGCCATTACGACTCGGTCGGCTACCTGTTGACCCGCTACGGACTCAGCGATCCGTCCGCCGGGAAGGCTGCGGGCAGCTACGCCTACCCCGCCTTGACCGACTTGTACAACACGTTGCAGGCCCAAGCCAAGACGTCACTGACCGAGGCCTACAAGGTGGGCGTCGCCGTTGAACAGGTCGACATCGACGACCTGAACAAGGCACTGGCGACCGAGCTGCCCGCCGATGTGAAAGCGGTGTTCGGCAATCTCAAGGCTGGCTCCGACAACCACTTGGCCGCCTTCACCGCGCTGCGCGATGGCAAGACCATCGGCGTCGGCGTCGGCATGGGTGGCCCCCAGAACGGCCGCGGTGGCTATGGACGCCAAGCGACCGCCGATCCGTCATCAACCGTGACCCCCGGGTACGGCGCTGGCCAGGGCTATGGACGAAACGGTGGCCAGGCCCGTCCCGCGGATTGCCCACTGAGTTGATGCATCGGACGCGTGTTGGGTGGGGTGCCCTCGGGCATCCCACCCGATGCGGTGTCTAGGCTGACTCCCAACCAAGCAAAGGGGCCCACCATGGCAAGGCGAGTGCTGATCGTTGATGACGAGCCACCGATTCGCACGGTGCTGTCTGCCTACCTGGAGGCAGACGGCTTCGACGTGGTGCAGGCCGGCACCGGAGCCGACGCCCTCAAGCGGGTGCTTGATGTCAGCGAACCGGTCGATCTGGTGCTGCTCGACGTCGGGCTGCCCGACCTGAACGGCATTGAGGTGCTCACCATGATCCGGGCAAAGTCGGAGGTTCCGGTCATCCTGGTCACCGCCCGCAGCGAAGAGGTCGACAAGCTGGTGGGGCTCAGCGTGGGTGCCGATGACTACATCACCAAGCCTTTCAGCCCCCGCGAGGTTGTGGCCCGGGTGAATACCGTGCTGCGGCGCACTCAGCGTCCGGCGGCGGACGAGGGGACGGTCGATCCGGTGCTGCGATTCAGCGGCGATCTGAGCATCGACCCCGACCGCCGCGAGGTACTCGTGGCCGGAGCGTCGAAAGAACTGTCGGCACTGGATTTCGATCTGCTGTGGGCCTTGGCCAATGCACCCGGGCGGGTGTTCTCGCGGGCCCAACTGCTGGAAAAGGTGTGGGGCTACGACTTCTACGGCGACGACCGGGTCGTCGATGTGCATATCCGCAGCCTGCGCAGTTCGTTGGGCGATGACGCCACAAACCCCGCGATCGTGGGAACTGTGCGCGGCGTGGGTTACAAGTTCTTGCCGCGCACCGAGGAGGCGTGATGAATCGGCTCAGCGTGCGGTTGGTGCTCAGCCATGTGCTGGTGGCACTGATCGGTGTGGTGGCCACCTTCGCGGTGGTGCGCTGGCTGGCCCCGGCGATGTTCGACGAGACGCTGCGTCGCCAGACCGGCACCGGCGGTCGCGGCCCTGGCATGGGCGGCGGGTCCGGTGCGGCCGGCGCCGGCATGGTGCTGCGTGACCAGTTCGCCACGGCGGTCACGCAGGCGCTGTTGGTCGGCGCCGTGATCGGCATCCTTGCCGCAGCCGTGTTCGGAGTGTTCGCGGCGCGTCGAGTGATCCACTCGCTCAGCGCCGTGCGGGCAGCGACGCGCCAGATCGCCGATGGGAACTACGCCGCCGAAGTTCCCGAACCCAAGGAGGCCGAACTGGCCGAACTGGCCAGTGATGTGAGCCAGTTGGGTGAGGCGCTGGCCCAAACCGAGGCCCATCGCATGCGGCTGCTCGGCGAAGTGGCCCACGAACTGCGCACCCCGCTGACTGTGATCGACGGCTATGTGGAGGGCATGATCGACCAAGTGCTGCCCACCACGCCGGAGAACCTGGCCCAGATCACCGACGAAACCCGACGCCTGCGTCGCCTCGGCGAGGATCTGTCGTCGCTGAGCAAGGCCGAAGAGGGACGCTTGGGAATCCAACTTCAGCCATCCAA
>DMIX01000058.1 GCA_003451975.1 Propionibacteriaceae bacterium | reverse complement strand
TTCCACCACTTGACCGACACGACCAGTTCATGGTCTGAAATTCATTGTGCTATTCTAGATTCAGGGGTTCGCTTTTGTTTCGCCGGCTAAGACCGGCTGGTCTCTTACGTCAGTGGCGATGATAACGTGGCGTCACGCAGCATGCCATCGCCAATTCGGCATACGGAACTCCCACAAGTTAGCTGCCGTGGCGAGAGGTTCCGGTCGGTGGCGTCCTACCCCATGGTCGGACAGCTGCGTTGGCGGCCGGCTGGCATCGGCTTGAGGCCGACAGGTTCATCTGGGGGCCGCACGGAGGTCGCTCCGCGGGTGGCTTCCCTAGTCCGCGAGTAGACAGGTAGTCCTTCGGCCTGGAATCCGAGGTTTGGGATGATTCGATCCGTTAGTCGCACTCCGCAGCCGGCCGCACGGTCGTTCTCCTTTTCGGGACATGAGACGTTCGCCCTTCGTTATGGCTGGCTTACGAAAGCTGTGGAGGCCGTTGGTCACGAGCCTGATGTCTTCAGCCGGGATGACGCAATTGTTCGGCTAGGCGTTGGCAAGAACATGGTGCGCTCGATTCGCCACTGGGGGCTTGCGACTGGCATCCTCGAAGAAGAAGCTGGAACCCGGGGGGGTCTTGCGCGGGTCTCTGAGCTAGGCAGGCTGTTGTTCCTTGAGCCAGGTGGCGATCCCTACTTGGAAGACCCCGCAACCTTATGGCTGCTTCACTGGCAGCTGCTGGTGCATCCTCAGCGCCTGACGACTTGGAGTTGGACATTCTCCTCGTTGCCGTCGGTGGAGTTTACCAAGGAGTATCTCGTGGCCGCGCTCATCGAGGCAGCCAAAAGGCTGTCAAGAGCCGCTCCAAGAGAAGCATCTGTGCGACGCGACGTCGACGTATTCGTGCGAACGTACGTGCTCTCACGGTGCTCTGAGGGGGCAGTGTACGAGGACTCGTTCGATTGTCCGCTCGCAGAACTCGAGCTTCTTGAAGAGGTGGACGGAGTCTATCGCCTCCGTCGGGGCCCGAAACCCTCGTTGCCGGAGGCGGTGTTCGCCTTCGCGGTCACTGATTACTGGACGCGAACTGCCGACCGTCGGGAAACGCTGTCCTTCTCTGACCTTTGTTACGGAGAGAACTCGCCCGGAGCCTGCTTCAAGCTTGATGAGAACAGTCTGATCGACCGCCTGGAAGGGCTCGAAGCGTACACCGATGGCGACCTGCTCTATGCCGACACGTCTGGGCTGAAGCAGTTATACCGTCGTGTGAATCGTCCACGCTTTGAGTTCTTGAAGAGGCACTACGAAGAAGCGACGGTGCCTGATAAGTTGATCGGAGTCTAGGTAGGATGCAACTGCGCGACGTCGTCTCGGTCGCTCCTCGATATGCCAGGGCAATTAACCTCGAGCGCGACGCTGGGTCTGAGGTTGGACTGCACGGCTACGTCTTGACAACAACTGCCGAAGCGATGCTCCGGCGGGTTGTGCAGTCGTTTGTGGACCCTGGTCGCCATCGAGCGTGGACTCTCACTGGACCCTACGGGTCAGGCAAGTCTGCCTTCCTTCTTTTCCTTGCTAGCCTGCTAGGTCCTGCATCAGCGCCAGGGGGACGTTTCGCACGCCGTCTCTTTGCAGAACAGCAGCCCGGTCTCTTCGGTGAGGCGCGGAGCAGGCGAGTTCTTTCTGCTGAGGGCTTCGCTCCGGTGCTGGTTTCTGGCTCGCCTGCCTCGATCATTCAGAGCCTGGCGGACTCGGCGTGCAGGGACTTGAGGTCGCTGTGGGCAGTCGGCAGGCCGTCGGCGGCCTACCGAGAACTGGAGCACTTGCGGCAGGCTGGCGGCAGCATCGCGCCCAGGCAGCTGGTCAGATCGTTCGTGAACATCGCCGAGGCGGTCAGTGAATCCAGCAAGGCCCGTGGACTCCTGATTGTCGTCGATGAACTTGGAAGGTTCTTGGAGCATGCCGCACATAGTGCTCGGGCCGAAGAAGTCTTCGTTCTCCAGGAACTCGCCGAATCGACAGCGGTTTCAACGTCTCCATCAATCTTGCTTGTGACCGTTCTTCATCAGGCTTTCGAACACTATGTATCCTCGTTGAGGCCTGGTGACCGACAGGAATGGGCGAAGATCCAAGGCAGGTTTGACGACGTCGCTTTTCAGGAGCCTCCCGACCAGGTACTGGCGCTGATTGGACACGCAATTCAGCACGACACCTCTGCTTCTTCACGAGCGTTGCGGAAGCACGCTCGAGCCCAAGCCTCCCGTGCTGTAGAACTCGAGCTTGTACCGAACCGGAGGGGTGACACCGACTACGTGCGCATTCTTGAGAGTTGTGCGCCGCTTCATCCCCTTGTTGCGCTCTCGCTTGCCAGGCTCTGTCGCAAGTTCGGCCAGAATCAGCGTTCGCTGTTCTCGTTTCTCACGTCTCGCGAACCACATGGCTTTGCCAGCTTCCTCGACAGGCCATTCGACAACCATGCGCCGGCGTTCTACAGTCTCCCAGAATTGTACGACTACGCGGTGGAGACGTTTGGCAGCGCGCTGTCAGTTGGGATTGGTGCCTCTCGCTGGGCTGAAGCTCAGACCGCTGTTGAACGGGCCGCCGCGTTCCCACTGGACGAGATACGACTAGTCAAGTCGATTGGCCTTCTATCGGCACTCGGTGCCCATGGTCACTTCAAGGCAGGCTCTGCTGTTCTTGCCTTCAGTGCGAGTGGCTCAGCCTCATCAGTCAAGAACTCCCTGGACTCACTTCTTCGTCAGTCGATCATCGTCGAGAGAAAGCACAGCGGCACCTTTGGCCTGTGGGAAGGCAGCGACGTTGATCTCGATGAGCGGTTCAGCGAGGCACTGCGTCGCTTGCCAGGCGTTGGGGCCTTGGCACGCCGCGCAAATCAGCAGTGGCGCCCACGCCCGTTGGTGGCCAAACGTCACTCGTACCAGACGGGGACACTCCGCTACTGTGAGGTTCTCTTCGCCGATCAGGCCAGCCTGACGGACTTGTTGCAGCGGCCACTTGAGGGGGACGCCGTCCTCCTTTATGCGCTTCCTAGCACCGCGGCCGAACGCGAGGGCCTAGTGGCGATGGCCACTACTTCCGCGATCCGCGACCGGGGAGACGTCATCGTTGCCGTTCCAGAGAATGCGGAAGCGTTCCTCGCAGCGGTTCGTCAGCTAGAGGGGCTGCGGTGGGTCCAGGCTCACACGCCCCAGCTGGAGAATGATGCTGTTGCCCGGCGTGAGCTACGCTCACGAATCGGGCTGGCTGAAGCCTCCCTCAGGCTCGAGCTGCGTCATCTCTTTTCTCCAGAACAACCGGCTGCTAGCACGACCGACTGGTTTCATCGTGGAATGCGCAAGGTCGTTGGCTCGAGCAAGAATCTGTCGGGGATCCTGTCTGACGTCTGCGACTCTCTGTACTCGCTGACGCCGGTTCTGCGAAACGAGCTGGTGAACCGTAGGACACTGTCTACAGCAGCGGCGGCAGCTCGCCGCAATCTGATAGATGCGATGATCCATCGCTCAGCAACATATCGGCTGGGTTTCGAGGGCACTCCTCCCGAGGTGAGCATCTACTCCTCGTTACTCGAACACACGGGCATCCACAGGCAGTCTGGCGCGGAGTATGGGTTCGGCCAACCGACCTCGGACCTTGCCTTGTCGAGTGCCTGGCGGGAGATTGAGAAGTTCTTCGATGAGTGTGAGGTCGAGCGCCGCAGCGTAACACACGCCTTCGAAATCCTACAGCGGCCGCCTTTTGGCCTGAAGATGGGACTCATACCGGTGCTCTTGTGCGCTGCCCTCCTGGCCCATGACAACGAGGTCGCTCTGTATGAGGAGGGAGCGTTTCTCCCACAACTGACCGTAGAGGCTTTCGAGCGCCTCATGCGCTCACCGGAGAAGTACTCAGTGCGACGGTACCGAGTTGGAGGGGTCCGCCGAGAGGTATTCGAGCAACTGTCGGGGCTCTTTGGTTCACAGCATCGCCAAGACGCGACGACGCGACTGGCTGACGTGGTTCGCTCGCTCTACAGGTTCCTAGGGAGACTCCCTCCTTACTCTCAAAAGACAAAGGACGTCTCGCCCCGGGCAATCGCTGTCAGGGACGCTCTGTTGTCGGCAAAGGAGCCGGACACTCTCCTGTTCGACACACTGCCCCATGCGTGCGGTCTTGGACAGCTACCTGCGGGTGAGGGCGGCGCTGGGCTCAGTCTGGACTTCGTGGCAGCGCTTAGGGATGCGCTCCTAGAGCTACAGCGGGCCTACGACGAGCTTCTCGCGTCCATCAGGCGGTTGCTTCTCCGCGCCTTCAGCCTAGGGGACGGTGGTACAGCGGAGCTTCAGATTCGCGCAGCGGCCTTAAAGGCTCACTGTGTCGACGGACGACTTCTAGCGTTCGTGTGTCAACTTGAAAAGACCGAGCTGACTGACGTGTCCTGGCTTGAATCGCTATCTGCGGCACTTGTGGGCAAACCACCGCGAACCTGGACGGACATAGATCGGGCGAAATACGAGATCGCACTAGCCGAAACCAGCCGCGCATTTCGACATCTGGAGGCTCTGGTGTTCGAGGATATCAAACACTCCTCAACGCCGGGGACTGAGTTCTTTCGCATTGGCGTATCCGACCGTCATCGCGGTGAGTATGAGAGCGTGGTCGCGATCGAACCGGCGGACCAGGAGTTGCTGGCCGCGACTGTTCGTCATTTGCGTGAGGTCCTCGGTCGCGCCGACGCGCTGGAACGGCCCCAGTTCGCCCTCGCAGCTCTAGCCACGATCTGCAGGGAGTACCTGACGGCCCTTGAGACAGGGGCTCCTGGTGCCAAAGGCCGCTCTCGAGAGGGAGCGGAGAATGCATAAGGCCGCGCGGCATGTGCTCGGACTCTCCGGCGGCAAGGACTCCGCCGCGCTGGCGATCTACATGCGCGACCGAGTTCCTGAGATGGAGTATGTCTTTTGCGATACGCAGAAGGAGCTCCAAGAGACCTACGATTACCTTGACCGTCTCGAGACGGTTCTGGGCAAAGGCATCACGAGGCTGAACGCCGCGCGAGGTTTTGACCACTGGCTCGAGCTCTATGGCGGCTATCTGCCTTCTTCGCGAATGCGCTGGTGCACGCGCATGCTGAAGATCAAGCCCTTTGAAGAGTTTGTTGGCGACGATTTGGTCTTCAGTTATGTCGGTATTCGTGCAGACGAAGATCGCGGAGGCTATGTCTCCTCGAAGCCGAACATCACACCTGTATTCCCATTCAAGGACGACGGAATCCGAGAGGCCGACGTCTTTCGTATCCTCCAGGAGGCCGGCGTCGGGCTTCCACGCTACTACGAGTGGCGAACGCGGTCAGGCTGCTATTTCTGCTTCTTTCAGCGGAAGGCGGAATGGGTTGGGCTCCTTGAACGGCATCCGGATCTCTTCGAGAAGGCCAAGGCATACGAGAAGCTCGACCCGAAGACCGGCGTCAGGTACACCTGGAGCCAATCGGAAAGCCTCGAAGAGCTCGAGCGACCGGAGCGGGTAGCGGAGATTAAAGAGAACCACGCCAGGGCTCTTGGCAAGCGCCCGGCACGTCTCTCTGGGCAGAAGCTGGTTCAGGTGTTCGCAGAGGCCCTCAACGACGATGACGATACTGAGCCTTGCCTAATCTGTAACCTCTAATGACATCTGCATAAATAATGGCACAGTCAGCGCAAAAAAGGGGGAAGCGCCGAGTGGGTAATGCAGCCTCGGAGGTTGCGCCGGTTGGCGCGAATGGTCTCCAGGGAGTCGATCACGGCGACCATCAACTCCGGAAGATCATGCGCCTGGCCGTTTGCGAGTCGTTGTTTGGCCAACTTCCAGACCCCCTCGTCCGGGTTGAACTCCGGGGCATAGGCGGGGAAGCGCTGCAGATGCAGCCGCTTGGTGCGCGCGCACAGCTCCCGGACGAGCTTGCCGCGATGGGGATTGCCGCCGTCCCACAGGACGACGATGTGCCCGCGGATCTGCCGGAGCAGTTGTCGCAGGAAGTCGCGGGCCTGGCGTTGTCGGATGTTCTCCGTGTACAGCTGGAAGTGGAGGTTGAGGCGTTGGCGGCGAGGCGACACCGAGATTCCCGAGATGACGGAGATCCGGTCGCGTCGATCGACGTGGTGCACCGTGGGTGTCTGGCCCACGGGAGCCCAGGTGGCGGCGATCGAGGGAGTCAGCTGGAAGCCCGATTCGTCGGCGAAGACGAGGTGGGCACCCAACCGTGTGGCGTTTTTTTTACCCGCGGCCACTCCTCCCGGATGAAGCGGCGCATCTCAGTCTTGTTGCGCTCCAGCGCCTGCTTCTGCGGCTTCTGGTGGCTCCATCCCAGCGCGTGCAGGAGCCGGCCCACGTGATCACGGTGATAGCGGACGCGGAAGGTCTTCGCGATGACGTCGGCCACCCGCGCGGTCGTCCACAACTGGTTGGCGTAGCCGGCGGCCAGCGCCCCCTTCAGCAACACCGACACCAGCCGTCGGCCCTCGACACGCGACAGCCTCGGTGGGCGACCCGGCGAGAAGCGCACCTTCAACGCGTTCTGGCCACCTTTTCGTCGGGCGTCGCGCCAACGCTTGACCGAGCTCGCCGAACACCGGATGCGCCGACCCACTTCATGGAGCGACAACCCGTCATCCAGCAGTGCCAGCGCCCGACGCCGCCGGTCTTCCAGCAAGTCCGCCGATCCTCGAAGTCGCATCGCGCACCTCAAGGACCATTGTACCATTATTTATGCAGCAGTCTTTAGGTTGTTGTCGATCTCGAACCGC
>DMIX01000265.1 GCA_003451975.1 Propionibacteriaceae bacterium | reverse complement strand
GCAGATCCCCTCCCATGGAGGCGAACATCGATTCGAAGATGGGCACGATGAACGTGATCATTCCGACCACGGCCAACATGGCGATGATGAGCACGACCAGCGGATAGGTGGAGGCGGCCCTCAGCTTGTCCTGCAGTTCGACATCGGCGCGGTAGGTGTCGGCAACCATCTTGAGCGAATCGCCCAGGAAACCGCCGGCCTCGCCGACTCGGATCAGGTTGACCATCAGCGGCGGGAAGGCTTCGGGTTGCTTGGCCAGCGCAGCCGAGAAGCTCAAGCCGGTTTCCACGTCGTGCTGCACCGCCACCAAGGCGGTTCGCAACGGCGCGTCGTCGGTCTGATCAACCAACACCCGGACCGAGCGCATCAAGGGCAACCCGGCATTGATCAGGCTCGAGAGTTGGTCGGCGAACAAGGCCAGTGGCTTCATCCGCACTCGGCGACGGCCGCCGATGCGGATCTCTCGATTCAGCCCGGAGGTCACTGCCGGGCGAATATCGAGAGGCACCAGGCCTTGGGCGTGCAGCTTGTCGATGACGGCTGCTTCGTCCGAAGCCTCAAGGGTGCCGCGAATCACATCACTGCTCGCGGGATTCACAGCCCGGAAGCTGAACGAATCGACCATGGTGGTCATGATCACTCCTTCTCGAAGAAGCTGTCGGGGGCACGGTTGATGCGAACCCCGGTCAGTGCTTTGGGATCGCTGAGGTATTCGGAGGCCACACTGCGATCGACGATGCCTTCGGAGACCAGCCGCACCAGCGACTGATCGAAGGTGTGCATACCGGCATCCGCGGAGGTCTGCATCACCGTCGAGAGCTGGTGAACCTGACGTTCTCTGATCAGGTTCCCCACCGCCGGAGTGCGCACCAAGACTTCGCTGGCGAGTACTCGCCCTTTGCGGTCACATCGCGGCAACAACCGCTGGCTGATCACGCCTCGCAATGTCTCGCTGAGTTGAGTACGCACCTGGTTCTGCTGGCTCGCCGGCATCGAGTCGATCACGCGGTCGATGGAGTTCGCCGCCCCGTGCGTGTGCAGGGTTCCCAACACCAGATGTCCGGTCTCGGCTGCGGTGAGCGACATAGCCATCGATTCTTGGTCGCGCAACTCGCCGATCATTACGACATCGGGGTCCTGCCGCAGGGCACCACGCAACGCTCCGGCGAAGGACGCTGCATCGGTGCCCACCTCGCGTTGATGGATCAACGCCGCCGAGCTGAAATGCCGGTATTCGATGGGATCCTCGACGGTGACGACATGGCAGCGCCGTCGCGTGTTGATCACCTCGATCATGGCAGCCAAAGTGGTGGACTTCCCCGAGCCGGCCGGCCCGGTCACCAGGACCAAGCCATGCGGCGCCAGGGCCAATCGCTCTGCGATCAGCGGCACACCCAGGCTTGCCATGTCCGGCAACTGGCTGGGCACCAGCCGGAAAGCGGCTGCGAACTGTCCGGACTGTCGAAAGACGTTGACCCGGAACCGCAGGCCTTCCGGAGTGGTGTAGGCGAGGTCCACCTCGCCGGATTCAGCGAACTCCGCCTGTCGACGGGGGTCCAGAATCGCCATCAGCGCGATCTCCAGAGCGTGCTGCTCGAGCGTTCCCGGGTTGCCGGGCAGCTCGGTCAACTCGCCGTGAACCCGAATCAAGGCGACACCTCCGGCCGACACATGCAGGTCAGAGGCCTCGGCCTCGGCGACCGCCCGGAGTAGCGCGTGCAGCTGCTCCGATGGGGTTCGCCCATCGCTGTTGCCTACGATCCGCATGCTCGTCATCGCGTCAGTCCCGCTGCGAGAAGATGAGGGCATCGATCGTGACGGTGTACCGCGAAGGATCCGTGGTCTGGGCGGTATCGACCTGCACGAACTGCATCAGGCGGTAGCCCGTCCGCAAGCCATCCACGAACTCGGTGGCCTGGGTAGCGCTACCGGCTTCGGCCTCGATAGTCACGGGAATCTGAACCTGAATCGTGTTGGCATCGGCAGTCTTCGGCTGGTTCGCCGGCTTGCCGTCGGTTCCGACACCGCCACCGCTGGGAGCAGCGAAGACCTGCGCGTCGCCGAACCCGATGGACACGATCCGAGCCCCCGACGTGCTCGCCGCCGCTGAGGCCACTGCCGAAACGTCACGCAGTTCCTCGTCGAACGGGATCTCGCGATGCAGCCGCGCCACCTCCGCCTCAAGCGCATCCTTGTTCTTGGCCAGCTCGATCTGCTGATCAAGCTCGGCCCGCAGCTCGGCATTGGTCTGGGCAGCCCCGACGGCTTGCCGTGCGGCGCCGCTGGCCGCGCTGAACAGCGGCCAAGCCAGGGCACTGAATCCGAGAATCAGGATCAGGGCAATCGCCGCAGCGCCGATCAGATTGATCAGCCTTCTCGACATCGTCATCACTTGCCTCCCGTCTCGTCGAAGCGCCCGGTGTAGCGGGTCTGATCGAAGCTCACCGTCGCCTCAAAGGTGTAGCCGCCGTTGTCCGCCACGCTCAGCGCCCCTGCGTCGACGGACAACAGTCCGGGCAGGGTGCGCAGCTTGTTGATGGTCTCGGCCTGCGCCACCGTCCGGTTGGACGAGAAGGTCAGCGTTCCCTGGAGCCCGACTTGGGCCTTGGCGTCGGCGCCGGCCTTCGGCGCCGCTCCCGGCGCCAACCGGAAGCCGGTCAACGTCACCTTGGTCGGCAACACCGCTTTGATCTCGTCGGCAAGCGCAGTCCAATCAATGTCATTGGCCCCGGCGACAGCCCGCATCTGCCTCAACTTGGCGGCATCGGAGCTGAGGTGCGCCACATCGCGATATTGCTCCATCTGCGAGTTCAAGGAGGCCGCCGCCTCCTGTTGCTGGATCAGGTAGCCGGAGGCCTGAGCGGCCCAGCCGAACGCGACTGCCGAGACAGAGAAGACCAACACCACCGCGACGAAGGCCGCACCGAACCAGCGCACGATCAGTTCTCTTCGCGACCGCCGCTCCATTTCGGCCGGTGGTAGCAGGTTGACCCGCGGTACCGTTCCAGCCTGCAGCGCTTGGTTTGTGATCTGGGTGGCCATCATCGCCCTCCGTCCAGCATGATTCCCAGCGCACCCATGAGGCTGCTGGGGAGATCGGCGTCAGCAAGGTTCGACCCGACCGCGATCACATCTCGCGGCAGGATCGTACGGGTCTCGATCTGGAGTGCCTCGGCCAACGGCTCAGCCAACTCCGGTGCCAACGGCCCGGTGAGCAACAACTCGCGGGGGTCGAGACGATCATCCTGACCTCGACAGAACCTCAGTGTTTCGCTCAGTCGACCAATGACCTCCGCCACGGGGGATTCCGGTCCGTCCACCAGGCTCGGCATCGATCGGCGTCCGCCGACCAGCACCTCCGCACCGTCGTCTCGGACGCTTCGCTCCGACGCGACATCCACCGCGATGACTCGGACGTAGCGAGGAATCCCATCGATGGCGATCACGAAACTGGTGGTGTGTTCACCGACGGCGACTATTGCGACCGGGCCGAAGCCCTCCGGAACGACGCGTCCGGCGACCCGCGCCAGCCCGAAGGGCAGAAAATCGACGTTGTCGACGCGCAGCTTGGTCTTCGCCAGCGTGTTCAGGATGCTCTCTACGTTGTCGGCCGGGCCCGCCACCAGCAGGCCTTTGGCCTGGCTGCCGTCGACCTCGAGCGGGTAGAAGTCGAGCACGGCATCCTCAGGTGCCACCGGAATCAGGTCCTGAGCCTCGTAGCGCAGTGCCTTGCTCAGTTCCTCGATGGGGAGGTTCGGCGCGGTGTAGTCGCGCACCAGGATCCTCCGGTTGACGAGTGCAACGACCACTTTGCGGGACTTGATGCGCGCCTGCGACCACAGCGTGGTCACGGCGGTTGCGACGGCGTCGGCGTCCAGCACATCGGAGTCTCGCGCGCTGCCTGCTGGCAGTCGCACCTCGCCGGCGGCCACCAACTGCGGGTGTCGCCCCCGGGTCACCTCGACCGCCCGGACGCTCTCCTCGGCGATCTCGATCCCTACCACGCTGCGTGCCATGTGATCCTCCTCGATCTCACGCCAGTCCGAACACGGCCAGGTACTGCTGTGCCGCACCATTGCCAAACAGGATTCCGATCCAGGTACCTACCAGCAGCCATGGACCGAATGCGATGGCGCTGCCGCGGTTCGCCCGCCCAACAGCCATCATGACGATTCCGAAAACCCCGCCAGCGATGAAGCCGGACAACCAGCCCACCGCCAGCGCCCCCCAGCCGAGCCATCCCAGAAAGAGACCCGCGACGGCAGCGAGTTTGACGTCGCCACCCCCCATGCCGTCGGGTCGGATGAAGCGAATCAGGAAATAGCAGGCGAACATGATTGCCATGCCGGCCAAGGCCCTAGGCAACGCCCAGGTGTCGGCGCCCAAAGGCCAAGCGATCACGAAAGCCAGCAATCCCACGCCGAGGCTCGGCCAAACCACCGCGTCCGGCAGTCGCCGAGTGTCCAGATCGATGAGCACCAACACCACACTGCTGGCTGCGAACCACGCATAGGCGATCCAGGCCACTACGGCCACGGCACCGGAAAGCCCCATCAGCGGCAGGTACCCAGCGAGCGCAGCAAACATCACCGCAGTGACGATCTCCACTGCCGGATAGCGGGCCGAGATCGGTGTCGAGCAGGACGCACACCGCGCCCGCAGGATCAGCCAACTGATCACGGGTATGTTCTGCCACGGCCGGATCGGCGCAGCGCAGTGCGGGCACTGGCTGCGGCGAAGCAGCGAAATACCAGCTGGCAGCCGGTAGGCGACGACATTGACGAAAGACCCGATCAAAAGGCCGAGGATGCCGGCGAGCAGTATCCACATCTGACTCACCCGACCTCTCGCTGCGAGATCCGGCCAACACTGAAGGTGCCGCCACCGCCTGTTCCCGAGGTGCCCCACAGATCGATGGGGAAGTCCATCGGGGCGACCGTGGTCGTGGTGTAGCTGCCGGCCATGTTGACGCTGGTGGCGTACATCGAACCGGTGAAGGAGCCGCT
>DMIX01000431.1:2027-6556 GCA_003451975.1 Propionibacteriaceae bacterium | reverse complement strand
GACGAGCCGGTGTCGGCGCTGGACGTGTCGGTGCAGGCGCAGGTGGTGAACCTGCTGGCCAAGCTGCAGAAGGAACTGAGCTTGTCCTACATCTTCATCGCCCACGACCTTTCGGTGGTGCGCCACATCTCCGATCGCGTGGCCGTGATGTATCTGGGCAAGATCGCCGAGATCGGCAACGATGCTGAGATCTACGAACGTCCCACGCATCCCTACACGCAGGCCTTGCTCTCGGCGGTTCCGCTGCCGGATCCGACGGTGCAGCGCGAGCAGATCGTGCTCTCCGGTGACGTGCCGTCCCCGGCTAACCCGCCGTCGGGTTGTCGCTTCCACACCCGCTGCTGGCGGGCTCAGGACCTCTGCAAGGTGGAGGTTCCGCTTCTAGTGGAGCGTCCTGACGGCGAGAGTGGGCATCAGTCGGCCTGTCACTTCGCCGAACCCCGGCAGATCGTCGAGACCGCCCAGCTCTGAAATCGGGCTCGCTCAGCGTCCGAGTAGGATTCAGCGGTTGGTCCCAGCCGCACGGAGGAAGTCATGAAGCGCAGCGTGCTCGCCGAGAGCGTGCTCGATGACGGTCGACGGCTGCAGGTGGTGCAGGCGCTTGATCAGGATGCCGAGGCCCTTGCCGCGGTGATTCTGGATGCCTTCGGGAATCGACCCAAGGTCGATCCGCCGCCCCCGGCGTTGACCGAGACCCCGGCTGGGGTGCGGGCAGCGCTCGCCGCCGGTTTCGGAGTGCTGGCGCTGATCGATGATGAGCCCGCCGGCGCACTCATCGTGAGCATCGACGATGCGGTGGCCGGCATTCACCGGGTGTCGGTGCGTCCGACCTTCCAACGCCACGGAGTCGCCTCTGCGATGGTCGAGGTGGTCCTGGAAGCACTGAGTGTGCGCAAAGTCGGTCGCGTCGAGTTGGTGGCCCGAGCAGAGTTTCCTCAGGTGGTGGCGTGGTGGCAGCGCCATGGCTTCGTCGAGGTATCGCGGACCGGATCGAGCCTGCGGCTGGCCAGGGAGTTGGCGCTGTGCGTGCGCGCGGCCAGTGCCGACGATACCCAGGCTTTCGGACGGCGACTGGCCGGCGTGCTGCGCGCCGGTGATGTCATCATCGCCTCGGGGGAGTTGGGCGTCGGAAAGACAACCCTGACCCAAGGAATCGGAGCCGGTCTGAACGTCGCCGGAGCGGTCATCTCGCCGACCTTCGTGCTCTCCCGGGTGCATCGGGCGCAGGGTGAAGGCCCGGATCTGGTGCACGTCGACGCCTACCGACTGGGCTCTGCCGCAGAACTGGACGACCTCGACCTGGACGCGTCTGCCGAGGATTCGGTGACGCTCGTCGAATGGGGCACCGGCATTGCAGAACGGCTGGCCTCGGATCGATTGGAGATCGATATTCGGCGTAGTCTCGACCCCACAGATGAGACCCGTTGGATCTTCGTCACCGGAGTGGGGCCGCGGTGGAGCGGTGTGTTGGCGCGCTGGGAGGAATCGTGAGTGTGGTGCTGGGCATCGACACTGCCACCGATGTCCGGGTTGGACTGGCTCGTGATGGCTCGGTGCTCGCCTCCGAGGCGTTCGAGAGTACCCGGGCGCACGCCGAGCAGCTGCTGCCGCTGGTGCAGCAGGTGATGGCCACCTCAGGAGTTGCCTTCTCTGAGCTGACAGCGGTGCACGTTGGGGTCGGGCCGGGGCCTTTCACCGGACTGCGCGTCGGAGTAGCTGCGGCTATCACGCTGGCTGAGGTGCTCGGCATCGAGGTGCGGGGCGTGTGCAGTCTGGATGTCGTCGCCGCGCAATGGGCGGGCACGGGCCTCAGCGACGAATTCGTGGTCGTCGCGGATGCGCGCCGTAGCGAGGTGTACTGGGCCAGGTACAGCGCTGACGGAATTCGACGCGAGGGCCCCTTCGTCTCAGCTCCCGGCGAGGTGCCTGACCTGGCACTGGCCGGTCCCGGTGCTCAGCTGACCGGACGCCCGGTCGGCGGCCCGGCCCTCATCGATGCCGGATTGCTTGCTGCCAGCGATGCCCTGCCGGCGGTCGGTACGGAACCGCTGTATCTGCGGCGGCCCGACGCGACGGTGCCCACAACTCGGAAATCCACCTTGGCGCAGCCTCGCATTGCGATGATGGTTGCAGAACCCCCGGAGGCGCCATGATCATCACTCACGCGGAACCCGACCAGCTCGACAGCATCATGGACTTGGAACGTGACAGCTTCCCGCATCAGGAGAACTGGTCGGCCCAGGCCTGGTCGGACGAGCTGAGCTCTCCGGATTCCTGCGTCATGGTCAATACCGATGCCGATGGTGCGATCCTCGGTGTGGCGGCTTTTCGTTGTGTGGCCGACATGGCTGACCTGAATCGGGTCATTGTTCATCCCGATGCTCGGCGACAGGGGGTGGGCGCCCGACTGATCCTTGCCGGCCTGGATTGGGCCCAGGCCAGCGGTGCGGATCGGATGCTGCTCGAAGTGCGCACCGACAACCTGCCCGCGGTATCGCTGTACAAGAGCTTGGGCTTCGATGAGATCAGCCAACGGCGTGACTATTACGGTCCGGGCCATGATGCCTGGGTCATGCTGCGTCCGGTTGGTGACGAGATTTCCGAGTGGGCCTTGGCTTGATGAGTGAAGGCAGCGTTCGCGGCGGCGTCGGCCCGCTGGTGTTGGGCATCGAATCCAGTTGCGACGAGACCGGTATCGGGATCGTGCGCGGTCACGAGTTGTTGGCCAACGAGGTGGCGTCCTCGGTGGCCGAACATGTGCGTTTCGGCGGGGTGGTGCCCGAAGTGGCTAGCCGAGCTCACCTTCAGGCGCTGGTGCCGACACTTCGACGTGCCACCGAAGCTGCCGACATCGACCTGTCCGAGGTGGATGCGATCGCGGTGACTGCGGGTCCGGGCCTGATGGGGGCCCTGGTGGTCGGCTTGGCTGCCGCCAAGGCACTGGCCGTTGCCCTGAACAAACCGCTGTACGGACTCAATCACTTGGTGGGGCATGTTTCGGTGGATCTGCTCGACCATGGCCCGCTGCCGAGCGAACTGGCCGCGCTGTTGGTCTCCGGTGGACATACCTCGCTGCTCCACATTCGCGACATCACCGGTGACATCACCGAACTGGGCGCCACCATCGATGACGCCGCCGGTGAAGCCTACGACAAAGTGGCCCGGGTCCTGGATCTCAGCTACCCCGGCGGGCCGGTGATCGACAAGCTGGCAGCGCACGGCAACCCGAAGGCGATTCGCTTCCCGCGCGGCCTGACTGCGGGCAAGGATCAGGCGAAGCATCGCTTCGACTACTCCTTCTCCGGGCTGAAGACGGCAGTGTCGCGCTGGGTGGAGACCGAAAGGTTGGCCGGTCGCGACATCCCGGTGGCGGACGTGGCGGCCTCCTTCCAAGAAGCTGTGGCTGACGTGCTCACGGTCAAAGCCGTGGACGCCTGCAACTACCTCGGCGTCGACACGATCCTGCTCGGCGGGGGAGTGGCCGCCAACTCCCGGCTGCGCGGCCTGCTCGCCGAACGCACCGAAGCCGCCGGAATCACGCTGCGGCGGCCGCGGGCCGCGCTGTGCACCGACAACGGCGCGATGATCGCGGTGCTGGGTGCCGAAGTGGTCGCCGCCGGACGCCCGCCGTCCTCATTGGAGATCGGGGCTGATTCTGGCCTACCGATCTCGACCGTGTTGGTGTGATGTATACCCCGATCATCGGCACCTTGGGCTATGTACTCAGCGAGGACCGTCGGCGCGTCTTGATGGTGCACCGTAGCCGTGAGGGCGATCAGCACCACGGGAAGTGGAACGGGCTAGGCGGCAAGCTCGAACCTGATGAAGACATCTACAGCTGCCTGTGTCGGGAACTGCGTGAAGAGGCGAGCATTGAGGTGACTGCAGCTCGGCTGCGGGGCACGATCTCGTGGCCGGGTTTCGGTGCTGGCGGCGAGGATTGGTTCGGTTTCGTCTTCGTCGTGGACGCCTTCACGGGCGTGCCGCCGGAACGGAATGACGATGGCCCGTTGGCATGGCAGGAAATCGATCGACTCGGCGACCTGCCGATGTGGGACGGTGACCGCCACTGGCTGCCACTGGTTTTCGCCGACGGGCCGGTCTTCCACGGTGTCATGCCCTATGTCGACGGCGCACCGGCGCGTTGGTCCTACACCACCCTGGGACCCTGACTGCGGCCACAGACCTGACTCCGGCTGGCTGAGCAGCGAACGATTCTCTCCCCACCGGCTGGTTGAGGAGTGAACGAAGTGAGCGTCTCGAAACCCCCGGCGCCAGTCCGTAAACCGACTCACGGGGTTTCGAGACGGATGCTGCGCGTNNCTCCTCAACCAGCCGGGGATGGGTGGGCCGGTTTTTGTGCCAGTTGCTGCGGGTCTTCAGCCGGTCGCAGACATACTGGCGACTCTTTAGGTGGGTGTCTCCTCCCTCCCATCGGCTGGTTGAGGAGTGAACGAAGTGAGCGTCTCGAAACCCCCGGCGCCGGTCCACAAACCGACTCACGAGGTTTCGAGACGGATGCTGCGCGT
>DMIX01000431.1:0-2022 GCA_003451975.1 Propionibacteriaceae bacterium | reverse complement strand
CTCCTCAACCAGCCGGGGATGGGTAGGCCGGTTTTTGAGCCAGTCGCTGCGCGTCCTCCTCAGCCAGCCGGGGCAAGGGCGAGCCGGATTCGAGACCGGCTTGCTGGTAACGCCGCCGACCCGCTCACTGGGCTGGATTGAGGACCAGATACAAGGTGGGCATCATCACGATCCCGATCACGATGCTGATCGAGTTCATCAAGGTGGACAGCTCGACGTCGGCCCCGGCCCGCGCAGTGAAGATCGGCATCATCGAGGCAATCGGCGCGAACAGGATCATCACCACCACCAGCCGGGCTTCCAGTGGGAACGGCAGGAGATACCAGCACAGCACAGCCGCGACGATGGCAAAGCCGTAGCGTATTGCGAGCATCCGGGCGGCGGCCACGTATTTGGACCGCTGCAGCTTCAGTTCCAGACCGACGCCGATCATCAGCATCGCCAGGAACGGGTTGGCGGCGCCGACCGTCGCAGTGAAGGTGATGACCGGGTCCGGCAGTCGCCAGCGCAGCACCAGCATGGTGAGTAGCGCCAGATAGGCCACGAAGACCGGTGATCGCACCAGGGCGACGGCCAGCTCCGGCAGCAGGCGGCGATTGCGGTCGCGGACCAGCCCTAGAGCCCAGCCATAGGCCACCCCGGCGGAGGCGAACGCGGTGCCGAAGTCGAACAAGGTGGAGTAGATCATCGCGTGCGGACCCATGAAGCCACCCAGGTAGGGCGTTGCGAAGGCGCCGATGTTGTAGGAGCCGGAGTTCAACACCGCGAAGGCCTGCTCCTGACGGCTCTTGCGACGCGCCAGCAGATAGCCGATGAGCTGCTGGGTGATGTTGATCACCAATGCCAGCAGCACCAGGCCCAACAGCGCGTAGTCCAAGTGGTAGTCATTGAAGCTGGTGAACAACGCGCACGGGAGCGTCACCCCGAGGACCAGTTTGGACAGCAACCGGAAGTCGTCTTTGGTCGCCCAGCCCAGTCTCTTGATTCCCAGGCCGATTCCGACGATTGCGACCAGCGATAAGGCGCGAGTCACAATGTCGATCATGCGCAGCAGGCTACTGCCGCCGCCGCCCGCTTCGGGTTGGTGTTCGAAACATCATGGCTGGTGGCGCGACGGGGGTGGGGGCTTCGGTCAGCGATGTGGAGCCATTCATGGACGAGAACGATGTTCACAGTTACTATTGCTCCGTGATCCCGCTCCCATTCGCCGGAAATGGCCTGGTGCATGGCCTGTTCATGGGCTTGGGGATCCTGGCTGGGCTGGCTGTCTTCCTCTGGGAGAAGCGCAGGCTCGGTCTGAATGATGATCGGCTCTGGGTGATCGCCGGCACCACCATCGCGTTGGGAGCGATCGGCTCGAGGTTGGGAACTTGGTTCCAGTTCATCGACCCGCGTCAGAACGAGCCCATTGCACTGTGGTGGACCGATGGCAACCGCAGCATTCTGGCCGCGCTGGTCGGCGCGTGGGTGGGGGTCTTTGTGGGAAAGCTGATCACCGGCTACAAGGCATCCACGGGCGACCTCTTCGCGCCGGCTGTCGCCCTGGCCATGGTGATCGGACGCATCGGCTGCCTGCTCACCGAAAACCCGGGGGAGCCCACGGGTGCGGATTGGGGCATGGTCCTCACCGGTTCCCAAGTCGCGGTCGTCGGCGGGGTGGCCGGAGTCGGACTCCACCCCAGTTTCCTGTATGAGATCGTCTTCCAGGCCCTGGCCTTCTGGTGGCTGTGGCGTCACCGCGATCGGTTGCCCAAGCCGGGAGACCTCTTCGTGGTGTACGTCGCGGCTTATGCGGTGTTTCGGTTTCTCGTCGAGTTCGTGCGAGGCAATGAATCGGTGTGGCTCGGCTTGTCGCGACCGCAGTGGTTCCTGCTGGTTATGCTGCCGCTGCTGGGTTGGCGGCTGAGTCGGATATTCGGGTCCACCGCTTCGGTGGCGACTGTGGAAGGCTGACATGAGCGATTACTACACACCCCCCGGGGATCTCGGCGGCTCCGGATCCTCCGTGCCGCCCCCGCCGCC
>DMIX01000433.1 GCA_003451975.1 Propionibacteriaceae bacterium | reverse complement strand
CGTCGAGGGTGGTCGCGGCAGCGAGCAACTCGGCGAAGGGGTCTTCTGCAGTGCCTAGTCGGTGGCGCCGAGCGGTCTCGGCAGCGGCCGCACGAGGTGCCAGGCCCGCCGTGATGAGAGAGGTCATGGTCCTCACTTGATCAAGATCCGCTTCGGAGTAGGTGCGGTAGCCCGAAGGCGTGCGCTGCGGGGCGATCACCCCGTAGCGGTCCTCCCAGGCCCGCAGTGTGTACTCCGAGACACCGGTGAGCGCGGCAGCTTCTTTGATCGTGACCATGACATCGCCATGGTAGGGCCTTGTCGAAGCTCTGTGGCCTCGACCTACGCAGTTTGTCTAAGGTTTTGCGCGGACGCTTGGCGTGCGGGTGATCCCCATGTCACGCTTTTGTAGAACGTTAGGGAGGTTTCATGATGTCTACTAATCCACGACGATGGTTCGTCCTCGCCGGAGCGCTGCTCATGCTGCTCGGTACCTTGTACGGCTTCGGCCTGATCGGAACGCCCGTGGAGGACAGCATCAGCGGCAGCCTGGCCGCCAATGCCACGCTGGTCGCCCCAGCCACTCCGGCTTTCCAGATCTGGTCGGTGATCTACCTGGGACTGTTCGCCTACACGATCTGGCAGTTGCTGCCGGTGTCGCGTGATTCGCAACGCGCTGATGCCATTGCGATTCCGGCCTCCTTGACCATGGTCCTCAACGGCGTCTGGTTACTCGTCGTGCAGGCGGGCGCGATCTGGCTCAGCGTGGCTGTGATCGCCGTCCTGGCTCTTCTGCTGGGCCGGGTCGTACAGATGCTGGGACGCTTCCCCAGTAGTGGACGGCTCGAAACCGCCTTCACCGATGGCAGCTTCGGGTTGTATCTGGGGTGGGTCAGTATCGCCACCGTGGCCAATGTTGCGGCCGCGCTGGTCTACAGCGGTATTGCGCCGGTGGGTTCAGAGGCTGAGTTCTGGACGGTGGCCACGCTCGCCGTGGCCAGCCTGTTGGGCGTGTGGCTGTCGCTGCGGTTGGGCGGCCGTTGGGCGGTCGGCGCGGCGATGGCCTGGGGTTTGGCCTGGATCGCGTTCGGACGTCTGGTGCTCACACCGGAGTCTTCGGTCGCCGGAATCGCAGCCCTCATCGCGGCGGTGGTGGTTCTCGGTGCAGCTCCGCTCGTGCGCTATCGGCTCGTTCCTCGCAGCGGTCATCCGATTCCGGCAACCAGCCTGCGTTAGCGATCCGGTATCGATACGCAGCTACCACCCGACGCGGGTGTGCCCTGTGGTGCTCATCGCACCCTCCACCACAGTGCACAGCCGCGTCGGGCGGGTGCGAGCTGGCTAAGCGCGCGGGCCGGAGCTTCGGCCTGATGCTGTGGGCCGGTGCAGAGGTTCGCTGGGCACAGCGTTCTCGGTTGTCGGAGTGTGTTTGGCAGAGCACCTGAACGTTCACCGATCGGCTTGTCCGTATTCTTCGGCTGGTCAATTAGCGACGAGACCGTGGCTCTTGGTGCCGCTGGGGCACCGGAACACGGAGTTGCTTCAATGGAATCTCGACCGATGCACCTGGCGCGGGCTGGTACTGCCCTTGCGGTGGGTGCTGTCCTCACTGTGGGACTGGCGTTCACCCCGGTGGTGCCAGCCCATGCCGAAACCACCAACACCATCACCGTGGACGGGATGGACCTCAACGACGGTGGCAATGCCGTCATCAACGATCTCCAGACCGAGCAGGTGGCGCCAGGACTCCTGCATGTGTCCTACGAGCGGCTGGACTCCGGTGGCTGGCAGCAGATCAACATCCTCAAGGCGAAGCTGTCGGACAAGACCGTCAAGCTGAAGTACCTCTCCCCGGAGACGGTCTCGGGGCAGGGCACCACCGTGACTGAGCTGGTCGATCGCAATGGCGCGATCGCCGGGGTGAACCTGGATCGCTTCGACATCAACAACTCCTACGCCGCCTCCGGGTGGGGCGTTAGCGACGGCACAATCCTGAAGTCGGGCAACGACGACGCCCACGCCTCAATCGGTGTTGATTCCTCCGGCTTGGGAACCCTGGTGGACCTCGCCTTGGAAGGCACGGTCACGCTGCCCGACAGCAACACCGTGGCCATCAGCGGCATCAATGCCGAAGGGGTGTGGGCGCCCGGCGTGGTGCTCTACAACTCCCATTGGGGGAGCTTCACCCGCGACCGTCTGTTCGGGCAGTCCGCGGCAGGGGGGATCGAGGTCTGGGTGGATGCCGACGGTGTGGTCACCAAGGCCGCGCAACCCACTGCCGGTGACGACGGGCCCATCCCTGATGGTGCGCAGGTGCTTGCCACTTTCGCCGACCGCGCCGAAGCGACGGCGCTGAGTTCCTTGAAAGTCGGCGACACTGTGCAGATCGCCTACGGAATCAAAGACTCGGTCGACGTCACCGAAGCAGGTGGAGCCTGGCACGATCTGGTTCGTGACGGTGCTGCCTCGCCGTACGCCAATGAGGTCTACTACACCGGCCTGAATCCACGGACCATGATCGGCTTCGGCAAAGACCGGGCCACGGCGTACTTCGTGGTCGTCGACGGACGCCAGGGCGATGCCAAAGGCATGGCCTTCGCCCAACAGCAGGACCTGCTGCTGGATCTGGGGGTCTGGGACGCGATCAACGCTGACGGTGGCGGTTCCAGCCAGATGAACACCCGCCATGCCGGGGACACCACGACCACTGTGGAGAACTCGCCGTCCGACGGCTATGAGCGCAGTGACGGCGACGGGATGGGCTTCACGCTGGCTCAGCCGAGTTCGGGTCAACTGTTGAGTTTCGCAGTCGAACCGGCCATGGCCGACGATGATGTACTGCGCGTCTTCCCCGGAATGCACCGCAGTCTGAGCGCGTCCGGCTACGACGAGGCCGGCTCCGCCGTCGCGGGCACACCGAGTGTGTGGAGCACCAGCGACGCCCAGGTGGCTGCGGTGAAGGACGGTCAGGTCGCCGGCAAAGCCGACGGTAAGGCCACGATCACCGCCCGTGAGGGTGTCGCCACCGGGAAGGCCAAGGTTGAAGTCCTCGGCGAACTCGCCCGGCTGGAAGTCGATCAGAATGTGGTGAACCTGGAGAAGCAGGGTGTCTCTCAGGTCGTCACCTTCGAGGGCTACGACGACCAGGGTTTCCGCGCTCCGGTCGAGCTCGGCGATCTGGACATCACCAACTCCAACCCGGACGTTATCGACGTCAAACCGACCTCCGACGGTCGGGCGGAGATCACTGCGGTTGGTGCGCAGGGCACAGCGATGCTCGGTTTCAGCCACGGCGACCACACGGTGCAAATCTCGGTGGCCGTCCCGCTGGAGATCAACACCATCGACGACTTCAGCGACATCAGTGGCTGGAGTGCCGCGAACGACCGGGCGCCGGGCTGCAATATCCAAACCGGATCCGGCCATGACGGCGCGGCCAGCATTCAACTGAACTACGACTTCACCCAGTCCACCGCCACCCGCGGTTGCTACGGAGTCGCCCCGGGGGCCGTCCAGGGCACCTACTCCGGAATCGACATTCCCGGGCGTCCGCAGAAGCTCTCGGTGTGGATCAAAGGTGATGGCAAGGGTGCGCTGCTGCGTATGCAGGTGATGCAGTCCAATGGCGTGACCAACTGGATTGACGGGCCCGGCGGTTCTCAGTCGCTGCACGTGACCTGGACCGATTGGAAGCGCGTCGACTTCATGGTGCCCAGCACCTTCGTCTTCCCGTTGAAGTTCCAGCGGATTCGGGCTTTGGAGACTGTGGCTGCCAAGCAGTACACCGGTTCACTGGAGTTCTCCCAGATCTTCGCCTACCTTCCTCCGGAGGGCACTGCCACCCCGGCGGTGGAAACCTTCGATGATCCGGTCTTGAGCTCCACCGGCTCCACCGATTCAGCCCCGCTGCGGGTCGCGGTCATGTCGGACGCCCAGTTCGTCGCTGCGAGCCCGGACAGCGGTGCAGTCGCCGGCGCGCGCGATGCCCTGCGTGAGATCGTTGCGGCCAAGCCGGATGTACTGATCATCGACGGCGATTTCGTCGATGAAGCCTCACCGGCCGACTTCGCCTTGGCCAAGTCGATCCTGGAGGAGGAACTCGCCGACGCGACCTTCCCGTGGTACTACCTGCCGGGTAACCATGAGGTGATGGGCGGCCCGATCAGTAACTTCGAGTCGGTGTTCGGGCCCACCTGGCGTGAGTTCGATCTCAAACACACCAAGGTGATCGGGCTGAACTCCTCCTCGGGCAAGCTGCAGACCTACTTCGACCAGGTCACAATGCTGCGCGCCCAACTCGATGAGGCCGCCGATGATCCCTCGATCACCGGTGTGCTGGTGTTCACCCACATGCCGATCGATGATCCGCTGCCGACCAAGGGCAGCCAGCTCACCGACCGCACCGAGGCCGAAATGATCACCGATTGGGTGACCGAGTTCCGGGCCGACTCCGGTAAGTCGATCGCGATGGTCAACGGCCACGTCGGGGTCTTCCACACCTCCAGCCTCGATGGTGTGCCGATGGTCATCAATGGAAACTCCGGCAAGGCTCCGGCTTCGACGGTCGCCGACGGTGGCTTCACCGGCTGGTCGATGCTGGGAGTGGATCCGGCGCAAGGCAAGTGGGCCAGCGCTGATGGGCGCTGGTTGACCGACGAAGTCAAGACCCGGGTCGACTCGCTCACCGTCCAGTCCCCAGCGGCCACCCTCACCCCGGGGGAGCAGGTCGATCTGAAGCCGACGGTGCTGCAGGACGGCACCCGTGAGGTGCCGGTCGAATGGCCGGTGTCGCACACCTGGACTGGCTCGGATGCGGTGTTCATCGGTGCTGTCGACAAGGCTCCGAACACGGCGGCTGCTGCGATCGATCCGCAAACCGGCGTGC
>DMIX01000291.1 GCA_003451975.1 Propionibacteriaceae bacterium | reverse complement strand
GAGACACCCCGGGTCCATCGGGTGCATGCTTGGGGCGTGGAACTACCGCGCAGTCTGGTGTGGCGAGATGGCATCGAAGTCGCCCGGAATCTCTCGCCGTCCGAGTTGGAGTCCTTCCGTGGCGAGGCTAACACGGTGGTCTGGCTCGACTTGGTCGCTCCGTCGCGGGAGGCTTTGGACAAGCTGGCCGATGAGCTCGACCTGGATCCGTTGGCCGTGGATGACGTGATCGAACCCAAGGAACGTCCGAAGGCCACTCGCCATGACGGGCACACCTTCCTGACTTGCTATGCGGTCGCTTTGGAGCGCCCCGACCAAGCTCGGCTGGAGTTACGACTGGCGCGATTGTCGGCCTTCGTGCTGCCCAATGCCCTGATCACGGTGCGGTCCAGCGATGCGATCGATATCGATCGCATCGTGACCCGGTGGGCTGAGGACGGTCTGACCGGTCATGGCGTCGCGGCGCTGGTGCACGGCATGTTGGACGAAGTGGTGGACGGGCATTTCGAGGTGATCACCGCGCTCGATGAGGACATCGATGATCTGGAGGATCTGCTGTTCGAGAGCGAACGCAGGGCTTCGGAAGTGCAGCAGCGGGTGTTCGCATTGCGCAAGGCGTTGGTGCAATTGCGGCGGGTCGTGCTCCCGATGCGGGAGGTGGTGAGCGCGGTCATGCGGTTCCGTGATGAGCGTGACATTCCGTTGGCCGGGGAACTCGACGGGTATTTCAACGACCTCTACGACCATGTCATCCGGGCAGCGGAGTGGACCGAGAGCCTTCGCGACATGATCACCAGCGTGTTCGAGACCAATCTGAGTCTTCAGGACGCCCGGTTGAACGAAATCATGAAGAAGCTCGCGGCGTGGGCGGCGATCATTGCGGTACCGACGGCTGTCACCGGCTGGTTCGGGCAAAACTTGCCTTACCCGGGGTTCGCCACCGACTTCGGCTTGTGGCAGAGCGTGGCGTCGATCCTGGTCGGGTCGGTGTGGTTGTACCTGATCTTCCGGCGAGCTGATTGGATCTGACGGCGTCACCGATCGCAGGGGCTACCATCCGGCTATGAGTCTGTCGCAATCGCTGCTGGGCTTCGGCCTGTTGGCGTTGGTGGTCACTCTCACCCCGGGATTGGACACGGTTCTGGTGCTGCGTCAGGCGTTGCGATCCCGTCGGAGTACTGCTCTGGCAACCGCCGCCGGTATCTGTGTCGGGGCGCTGATCTGGGGAATCGCGGCAGCTGCTGGTGTGGCGGCGCTCTTTGTGGCCTCACAGGTGGCCTACACAGTGCTGCGTTGGCTCGGGGTGGCCTT
Organism: Propionibacteriaceae bacterium; assembly: GCA_003451975.1. GTDB lineage: Bacteria > Actinomycetota > Actinomycetes > Propionibacteriales > Propionibacteriaceae > Propionicimonas. The sequence continues at coordinate 2,491 of DMIX01000291.1, read as the reverse complement.
CCTGCTCTATCTGGGCCTCAGCTACCTGTGGCATGCCTGGCGTGGTCAGCCTCAGGTCACCCTGGCCGAGGTGGTCGTCGATTCGGTGCCCCAGGCTTTCGGCAAAGGTCTGCTGACCGATTTGCTGAACCCCAAGATGGCGGTGTTCTACGTCACGGTGCTGCCGCTGTTTCTGGCTCCCGGCTATCCGCCGGCGATGGTTGGAGCACTGCTGGCCGGCTTACATGCGGTGATCGCCATGGCGTGGTTCACCGTGGTGATTCTGGCCGCTCATCGGCTGCGCCATATCCTCACCGGGCTGCGCTCGGCCCGCGTCATCGATGCTACGGCGGGCGTGGCGATGCTGGGTTTCGCCGCCGTTCTGGGCAGCGAAACCGGGCTCTAGGCAGCTCTGGCCGTGTGATCGTCAGCCGAAGACGGCCACACCCACGGGAATGATCCACAGCAGGGCCAGTCCCTGCAGCATGTGGTCGTGCAGGACGACATCCTCGGGTTCGCCGGCCTTTCCCTGATCGATCTTCATCGCATAGCGCAGAATGGCCAAGGTGAACGGTGCGATCGACACCGCAGCCCACGGCACTCCGAACAGATTTCCGCGTTGTTCGAAGGCCCACAGGCTGTAAGACATGATCACGATGGCCATCGAGATCGACCAGATCTCGCGCAGATAGGACCTCGTGTAGCGCTCCAAGCTGGCCCGGGTCTTGGCTTCGGCGCCGAGTTCCTTCAATTCGGAGTAGCGCTTGCCGGCCACCATGAACAGCGAACCGAAGGATGCCACCAGCAGGAACCACTGGCTCAGGATCAAGCCGGAGGCGACACCGCCAGCGACCGCCCGCAGCAGGAATCCGGCTGCCACCATGGCGAGGTCGATGATCGGCTTGTCCTTGAGTAGGAACGAGTAGCTGATCTGCAGCAGCCAGTACACACTGAGCACTGCCCCCAGCATGGGTGTCACCCAGAATCCGATGGCCAGTGAGCCGAGGGCGGTGAGGGCTGCCAGCGCCCAGGCCAGACTCGCGGGGAGCTCGCCGGCTGCGATGGGTCGGAAGCGTTTCGTGGGATGCGCGCGGTCGGCGTCCACGTCGTGGATGTCGTTGATCAAGTAGATGGACGCGCTGATCAGGCTGAAGGCCAGGAAGGCCCACAGGGTGGGGATGAGTACCGCAGGGACGAAGAGTTGGCCGGCCGCCAGCGGTGCGGCCAGCACCAGCACGTTCTTCACCCACTGCTTGGGGCGCATGGCCCGAAGCCAGGCAGGCAGTAGGGAGCCCGATCGCGAGCCTGTGTCGATCTGGTCGTGTTCAGCCATAGCGCCTAAAGGCTAGCGGAGCGGGGAAGCGCCGCTGTACGACCGGGCCCGGCGCTCTCACGATCCCCAGTCGCCCAGGGAGCCTTCCAGGGCGCCCAGTGCTGCGTCGGTGAGGGCGTCGCGCTGGTCGTCGGGGCAGCCCTGGCTCACCCACCGCAGGCAGGCCTGATCCAGAAAGCCGAAGTAGCCCCACAGGGCATAGTCGTGGCGCGTCCACACTGCCGGACGGAGCAATTCGCGCAGCGCCTCGACGTAGCCGCCGCGCGCCTGCCGGCGTATGGCGACCGCCTCGGGGGGTTCTTCGCCACCGAGCAAGGGTGCGGCCCAGGTTCTCGGGTGGGCGGCGATGTGATCCAGGTAGACCAGGATCGACGCACGCACCCGGTCGCGTTTGGGTGCGCCGTCGGGTATGGCCTCGATCGCGACGTGTTGGGCCTGGCTGAGTTCGGCGACCGCTGCGGTGACAACCTCGGCATAGAGGGCTGCTTTGCTCCCGAAGTAGTGGAAGACCAATGCGGTGGAGGAGTGGGCTTCGCGGGCTACGTCGGCCACCGAGACCTCGGAATAGGGTGCCTCGGCGTAGCAGCGCAGTGCTGCGGTGAGGATCGCTTCGCGCCGTGCGGCAACGTCCAGCCGCTGCCGACGCGCGCGGTCGGTGTCGGAACTCATGGTCGCCATCCTAGCGCTATTGAGCTATAGTCAATAACGTTATTGAGTCGGACTCAATAGGAGGATTGATGAGTCTGCTGGACCACGCCATCTGGTGGCAGGTGTATCCGCTGGGTGCCTGCGGAGCGCCGATCCGCGACGCCGAGCGCGGCGTCCGTCATCGGCTGAGGCGGCTGGAATCCTGGCTGGACTACACCGTCGAGCTGGGGTGCTCGGGCCTGCTCCTGGGGCCGATCTTCACCTCGACCAGTCACGGCTACGACACCCTCGACCACTTCAGCATCGACCCGCGTTTGGGCGACGACGCCGACTTCGATCACCTGCTGGAGCAAGCTCAGCGACGCGGGCTGTCAATCGTTCTCGACGGCGTATTCAACCATGTCGGCGCCCACCATGACCTGGTACGGCAGGCGGTCGAAGACGGTAACGGGCTGGTGAAGCTGGCCTCCGGTCCGCAGGGAATGCGACCGCTGGGCTGGGAAGGCCACGACGACCTCGCCGTGCTCGACC
>DMIX01000292.1 GCA_003451975.1 Propionibacteriaceae bacterium | reverse complement strand
AGGATCTGGCCGGTCATCATGCCGGGCAGGCTGACGATGCCCATCACGGCCATCGAGTTCAGGGTGGGGATCATGCCGGCCCGCAGCGCCTCCCGCAGCGCGGGCAGCGCCGCTTCGCGACGGGTGGCGCCGACGGCGAGCATGCCCTCGATCTGACCACGGCCGGAATCCAGGTTGGCGATGAACCGATCCACCGATAGCGAAACGCCGGTCAGCGAGTTGCCCAGCACCATGCCCAGAATCGGCACCAGATATTGCGGGGCGAACCATGGCTGCACGAACAAGATGCCGTTCAGGACCAGACCCGACAACAGGAAGGAACTGACCAGGATCGAGACGAAGCTGTCCAGCAGCAGTCTGGGATAGAACCGTTTAGGACGCCGCGACGCTGCCTGGGCGGCCAGGAAGGTCATCACCAGCCCGATTCCGAGCACCAGCCAGGGGTTCTGCAGGGTGAAGACCCAGCCCAGGATCAGGCCCACCAGCAGCAGCTGCACCACCATCCGGACCCCCGCAATGAGGATGTCCTTGCCCAACCCCAATCGCAGCCACAGCGACATGGCCAACGAGACCAGCAGCAGTCCAGCGGCCAGCGCCAGTTGCAGATTGCTGATCGGTACCGCGTTCATCGCTGGGCTCCGATCGACAGACTGGCGGTGCCCATCCGCTCGCGCCCACCGGCATCGTGACCGACCCAGATCAGAGCGCGCTCCCCGGCATCGACCCAGTCGACGAGAACTTCCTCGGCCCGGCGAGCCACCTCGGCGTCCAGCGCTGAGGTGACCTCATCCAGCAGCAGCACGGTGGGTTCCAGCATCAAGGCCCGCGCCAGCAGCACCGACTGCAGTTCGCCACCGGACAGGTTCTCGGTCTCAGCGGCGAGCATCGCCGGATCGCGTCCCAGCACGGCCAGCAGGTTCTCGGCGGCATCGGTGGAGTACTCCCGATCGGCGTGGACCGCCAGCGCGAACGGCGCCTGCAGTGCGTCAGCCACCGAGCCGGACGCCAGCGCCGCGGTTTGCGGCACGTACATCACCTGCGCCCGATACCGCGGCATCGGCCACTCGGCTTGCGGCTGCCCGCGAAACTCGCAGCCGCCGTCGAACTCGTCCAATCCCGCGATGCCTCGCAGCAGCAGACTCTTGCCGGTGCCCGACGCGCCTGCCACCACCAGCCGGTCTCCGGCGGCCAGGTCGAAACTCAGCTCAGTCCACAGGGTGCGATCCCCAACTCGGCGCGAAGCGTCCACCACTTTCAGCAGCACGCCTCAACCCTAAAGCCGCCGTCCGGCAGCCACGCGCTGCCACAACCGGCGAGATCGTCGAGACGTCGACGGCGTCGGCGCCTATTGACGGCGTTTCTGGGGTGGGTCAGACTCTGGCAATGGACGTCGAACTGCGCGAGATCCACGATTTTCTGAGCAGTCACCCGCCCTACAGCTTGTTGTCGGCGAAGGTGCTGGACGATCTGGTGGGCCGCTTGCACCTGCGCTACTTCCGACGCGGCACCACCATCATCGAGTTAGGTGCAGCCAACAACTCGTTGTACATCCTTCGCTCCGGAGCAATCGACATCTATCGCGGCGGCAAGGACCTCGTCGAGCGAGCCGATCCGGGCAGCAGCTTCGGCACCTCCTCGGTGCGCAGCCGGCAACCGTCGGCCTACAAGATCGTCGCCATCGAGGACTCCCTGGTGCTGGTGATGCCCGGCGATGTCTTTCACCGGCTCCTCACCGGTGAGCCGGAGTTCGCCGAGTTCTTCGACACCGGCCAAAAGGACGTGATGAAGCGAGCCGTCGCCGAACTCCAAGGCGACTCGGGCGGACGCATCGTGCTCAAGACCCGCGTCGGCGACCTGGTCAAACGCGAGCCCATCACAGCCTCCCCGGATCTGACGATCCGGCAGGCGGCCAAGATCATGACCGAACACAAGGTGTCGGCGCTGCTCATCACCGAAGGGGATCGCATTCGCGGCATCCTCACTGACCGCGACCTGCGTTCCAAGGTGGTGGCCAGCAGTGTGTCCCGCGAACAGCCGGTGACCACGATCATGACCTCTGATCCGCTCACCATCGCTCCCACGGCATTGGCGGTGGAAGCCATGCTGGAGATGCTCGGCATCAATGTGCATCACCTTCCGGTTGTGGACGGCGACAAGCTGTTGGGCCTAGTGTCCTCCGGCGACCTGATGCGGCTGGAGACCGCCAACCCAGTGTTCCTCGTAGGCGACATCGCCAAGCAGGCATCGCCCGAAGGCCTGGCCACGGTCACCGGACGCCTGCCGCTGCTGGTGGCGCAGTTGATCGAGCAGGACGCCAGCGCCGACGAGATCCATCGCCTGGTTACTGCAGTCAGCGACGCCATCAGTGATCGGCTGCTCAAACTGGCCGAAGCCGAACTGGGCCCACCACCGGTGCCGTACGAATGGTTGGTGCTCGGCTCGCAGGGCCGCTACGAGCACGGATTGGGCAGCGACCAGGACCACGTGCTGCTGCTGGACGACGCCGCCACCGCCGAGGATGACGCGTATTTCGCCGCCCTGGCCGAATACGTCACCGCCGGCATGGAGACCTGCGGCTATCCGCGTTGCCCCGGGGAGGTGATGGCTACCAATCCGCGCTGGCGTCAGACCCTGAAGATGTGGACCAGTGACTTCCATCGCTGGCTCACCGAACCGGAATCCGATGCGGTGCTGCATGCCCAGATCTTCTTCGACTTCCGGTGCATTCACGGCGGCGGCCAGCGTGCCGAGACGCTTCGCGACACCATCCGTTCGCTGGCGCCGCGCTCGCCACGATTCCTCGGCCACTTGGCCACCGAGGCCGTCGAGCGACAGCCACCGATCGGCTTCTTC
>DMIX01000340.1 GCA_003451975.1 Propionibacteriaceae bacterium | reverse complement strand
GGTGTCGGTGTCGTGAGTCTGGTTGACGCGACGCAGAGCCAGTGAGCGCAGTGCGGTCGGGGTGAGGGAGTAGATCGCGGTCATGGTGTCGTTGAACTGCCGGATGCTGCCGAACCCGGCAGCGAACGCGACCTCACTGAGGGGTAGCGCGGTGTTCACCAGTAGTTCTCGGGCGACCTGTGCCCGGTGTGCCCGGGCCAGCGCCAACCCTCCGGCACCGAGTTCAGTGGTGAGCAGTCGGCCCAAGTGCCGCGGGGTGTAGCCGAGCCGCTGAGCCAACCCGGCGACTCCCTCGCGCTCGACCACACCATCGGTGATCAGTCGCATCGCGCGGGCAGCGACGTCGCTGCGGAGGTTCCACTGGGGTGAGCCCGGCGTGGCATCGGGAAGACACCGCTTGCAGGCACGATAGCCGTGGGCATGGGCTGCGGCGGCGGTGTCGAAGAACTCCACATTCTCTGGTTTCGGGGTGCGCGCCGGACAGGACGGACGGCAGTAGATGCCGGTGGTACGCACCGCAAGAGTGAAGACACCATCGAAACGGGCATCTCGGGTGCTCACTGCCCGGTAGCGCTGCGTGAAGTTCACACCCCCACCCTGGCAGCCCAGGGACGGTGAAGCTAGCGGTTTTCGGACATTGCGATGGGGTGCCTAATGCGGCAACACGATGCTGGCGAGAAGCTCGACACTAGCGTCGGACGGAATAGCGGTCAGTGCGGTCGCGACCATCGCGGCGCCCAATGCTGTGACCGTAAAAGCGCCGGCGAATCGCCACGCCAGGGACATTCGCGCGGCAGTCATGTCATCTCCTCCGAGGAGGGTTCCCGGACGATCCGGTCGCCTCCGCACTGAACGCTAGGCAGGCGGAGTAGCCAATCGGGGTGGCTTTGGCCAATGTCGGGTGAACACTGCGACCGATGGCTCTTCGGGGGTGGTGCTACCCACTGTCGCCGTCCCCGCCGCCGGCTCAAGACAAGATCATTCGCGCCGTTGTCGCGGGCCGATGGGGAGCGCGTCGCCTGCCAGCATTCCCCCGCAGCGATTTCAGAAGTCGGTGGCTGCTCAGCGTTCCTGGAGCGCGAGGCGCCCGGCAAGCAGGAGATAGGTGCCGGCGAAGGTGCGTCGCAGCCAGCGGAGAACCGAGGGTCGGCGCAGGACGTGGTCGCGTGCGGCCGCGGCGAAGATGCCATAACCGGCGAACACCGCGAAGGTGACCAACATGAACGCCAGGCTCAGGCCGGTCATGGTCGCGGCTGGCCAGGGATCACCGGCCGGCACGAACTGCGGCAGAAATGCGAAGAAAAAGATGGTCAGTTTCGGGTTGAGCAGGTTGATCAGGATCGCAGTTCGAATCACCCGCCAGAACGACTGAGGTGAGGCGTCCGCGTCCGGGGTCAAATCGCTGTGATCGCGCCAGGTCTGCACCGCCAGATACACCAGATACGCCACCCCGGCCCATTTCAGCGCGGCAAAGGCGATTGCGCTGGCGTTCAGGAGCGCCGCCAGCCCAGTGATGGCGGCGATCATGTGCGGAATCACTCCCAGGGTGCAGCCGAAGGCGGCCACGAGTCCGGCCCGGGTTCCGCGAGAGAGCCCTGCAGAGATCGTGTAGACCGCCCCCGTGCCCGGTGTGGCTACCACGATTAGGGTGGTAACCCAGAACGCCCAGGTCATGCCATCTCCTTTGCCGGATTGCGCGTGAGGCTAGCTCATTGGAGCCCTCGGCGGTGACCGGCCCGGTGGTGTTGCTGCCGGTTTGACCCTCCCCCGGTGGGGGTCGTAGTCTTGTCCTTCGGTGTTCGCTGCGCCGGTACTGCCGTGCGCGAACCAGATTTCGCAGCCGGAACCACTCTTGACGGGGCGGGGCTGCTGATCAGACGAAGCTTAAGGAAGTAGGTCGGGCGTGTACGCGATCGTGCGCAGTGGTGGCCGCCAGCACAAGGTTGCGGTGGGCGACATCCTCGAGATCGACAAGATCGAGGCCAACGCTGGAGACAGCGTTTCCCTGACCCCCCTGCTTCTGGTCGATGGTGACAAGATCACCACCGATGCCAAGAAGCTGGACAAGGCCAGCGTCACCGCCGAGGTGATCGCTGAAACCAAGGGTCCCAAGATCAAGATCATCAAGTTCAAGAACAAGACCGGATACAAGAAGCGCCAGGGACATCGCCAGCGCTACACCCAGGTCAAGGTCACCGGGATCAAGGGCTGAGGAGTTCGATATGGCACATAAGAAGGGCGCATCCAGTTCCCGCAACGGTCGGGATTCCAATGCCCAGCGGCTCGGTGTGAAGCGCTTCGGCGGTCAGCAGGTCAACGCCGGCGAGATCCTGGTCCGTCAGCGCGGCACCCACTTCCACCCCGGTGACGGCGTGGGCCGTGGTGGCGACGACACCCTGTTCGCCCTGCGGGCCGGCGTGGTCGAGTTCGGCACCCGCCGCGGACGCAAGGTCGTCAATGTGGCCGAGGCCGCCGAGTAACAACGACTTACCGAAAGAGGGGTGACCGTCCGGTTGCCCCTCTTTTTTCGCTTCTGTTCCCGGCGGCCTAACCGTAGCGTCGGGGCGAAGGCGATAAGATTCTCCTTGATCGGTGCCGGGCAGCTGCTCCGCCCGCCGACTTTCCTAGCGCAAGGCTTCCAGCGTGGCCATTCCCTCTTTCGTCGATCAGACAGTGCTGACCGTCGCTGCCGGCAACGGTGGCAACGGTTGTGCTTCGGTGCACCGAGAGAAGTTCAAACCGCTCGGCGGTCCCGACGGCGGCAATGGTGGCAATGGTGGCTCGGTGATTCTGCGGGTTGATCCGAACCTGACCACCTTGGTGGAGTACCACCGCCAGTCGGTGCGTCGCGCCGACAACGGGCAGCCCGGACGCGGCGATCTCGCCAATGGTGCCAACGGTGCCGACGTCGTACTCGCCGTGCCCGACGGCACTGTGGTGACCGATGCCGACACCGGCGATGTGCTGGCCGATCTGATCGGAGCCGACGCCGAGACCGTGATCGTGGCCGGCGGTCGGGGCGGCTTGGGCAATGCTGCGTTGGCATCCTCGGCGCGCAAGGCTCCCGGCTTCGCGCTGCTCGGCGAAGAGGGCGAAACCCGCAAGATCCAACTCGAACTCAAGGTGCTCGCCGACATCGGACTGGTCGGCTTCCCCAGCGCCGGGAAGTCCTCACTCATCGCGGCTATCTCCCGGGCCCGGCCCAAGATTGCCGACTATCCCTTCACCACCCTGATTCCGAACCTGGGGGTGGTGGTGGCCGGCGCGGTCACCTTCACCGTCGCCGACGTTCCCGGGCTGATCGAGGGCGCCAGCCAGGGCCGCGGTCTGGGGCACGACTTCCTGCGTCACATCGAGCGCTGCCAGGCCATCGTTCACGTGATCGACTGCGCTACTTACGAACCCGGACGCGATCCGCTCACCGACCTGGAGATCATCGAGGCCGAACTGAGCGCCCATGGCGGGCTGGAGGACCGGCCTCGTATGGTGGCGCTGAACAAGATCGATGTGCCCGACGGGGCTGAGCTCGCCGAGATGGTCGAACCCGATCTGGTGGCTCGTGGTCTGCCGGTCTTCCGAGTGTCCACCAAGTCCGGTGAGGGGCTCAAAGCTCTCACCTTCGCCATGGCCGAGCTGGTGGCCCAGCGGCGGGCTGACGCGCCGCCGCCTGAACCCAAGCGCATTGTGATCCGTCCCAAGCCGGTGGCCGGTGGCGTGGAGTTCACGGTGGCCAAACAAGGCGACGGCGAAGGGGGCTTCGTGTGGCGGGTGCGTGGCGACAAGCCGGAACGCTGGGTGCGCCAAACCGATTTCACCAACCCCGAGGCCGTCGGCTATCTGGCTGATCGGTTCGCCCGATTGGGCATTGAAGACGAACTGCTGGCCTTGGGCGCGGTCGCCGGGGATGCGGTAGCCATCGGCAGCGGCAACGACCCGGTGGTCTTCGACTTCGCCCCGCAGGTGGAGATCGGTGCCGAGATCCTGTCGCGGCGCGGCGAGGATCATCGCCTCAACGAACTGCGTCCGGCGGTGCAGCGGCGCCGCGAGAAGGACGCCGAATACCATGCCCGCAAAGCCGCCGAAGCCGAGGAGGAGGGCCGTGAGTGAGCAGCGACGCGAGCACATCACTGCCGCGCGTCGATTGCTGGTGAAGGTCGGCTCCAATGCCCTCACCGACTCCCGTGGCGCTCTCGACCCGTCCCGGCTGGAGGCCCTGGTTGACGCGTTGGCCGCCGTCCGGGCCCGCGGTCAGGATGTGGTGCTGGTGTCGTCGGGCGCCATGGCTTCGGGAATGGAGCCGTTGAAGCTGAAGCACCGGCCGCAGGATCTGGCCAGCAAACAGGCTGCGGCCTCGGTGGGGCAGAGCCTGCTGGTCGCCCAGTACGGTCGCAATTTCGCCCGACATGGACTCACCGTGGGTCAAGTGCTGCTGACCGTCGAAGATGTGGCCCGCAAAGACCACTATCGCAACGCGCTGCGCACCTTCACTCGCCTGTTGGAGTTGGGCGTGGTGCCGATCGTCAACGAGAACGACACTGTTGCCACCCACGAAATCCGGTTTGGTGACAATGATCGGCTCGCTGCGCTGGTCGCGCACCTGGTCGGGGCTGACGTGATGGTGCTGCTCAGCGATGTGGACGCGCTCTACACCGCCCCGCCCGGACGACCTGGCTCGCAGAAGGTTGAGCTGGTGGCTGACATCGATGAGCTGGATGTCGACACCAACGGCGGCGGTGCGGCAATCGGGACTGGCGGCATGGAAACCAAGTTGCATGCCGCGCGCATTGCGACCGCCTCGGGGATCCCGGTCGTGTTGGGCGCGGCCGAGGCGGCTGCCGAACTGTTGTCCGGGGCGCCGGCGGGCACTTTATTCCTGCCCACCGGGAAGCGGCGTGCCCGCAAGCTGATGTGGCTGGCCTACGCCTCGGTGACCCAAGGCGAACTGGTGCTGGACGCCGGCGCGGTGCGGGCGGTGACCGAAAGGCAGGCTTCCTTGCTGCCGGCCGGAATCCTGGAGGTACGCGGCGATTTCGGCGTCGGCGACCCGGTGAAGCTGATCAGTGAAGGCGGCCAAGTGGTGGCGCGTGGCCTGGTCAACTTCGACTCCGAGGAACTCCCCGCGATGATCGGACGCACCACCCACGAATTGGCCGAGAACCTCGGCGAGCACTTTGATCGCGAAGTTGTGCATCGCGACGACCTCATAGTGAAACGACGCAAGAAGACGTGATCGATTACCTTTCCGTGCTCGGCTGGGCTGCGGCCGCAGTGGGCATTTCGTTGGGCGTCCCGCAACTCATCCGGCTGCTGCGCACTCGTGATGTGCACGGCATCTCGGTGCCCGCCTGGCAGGCCTTGTTGGCAGTGAACCTGGGGTTCGGTATTCACGGCATCATGCTCGGCCAGTGGAACATGATCCTGACCAATGTGTTCGCTCTGTGCACCACGGTGCCGATGCTGGTGTTGCTGGCGGGCGAGTTGAAACGTCCGCTGTGGCGACTGATGACACCCGGTGTCCTGGGGGCCAGCGTGCTCATCACCTTGGACCTCGCCGTGGGAAGTGCAGCTTTCGGTCTGGCGATCATGATTCCGGGCACCATCGTCAACATCGGACAGACCGTCGCCTTGATTCGATCACATTCAGTGTCCGGCGTCTCCGGGCTGTACATGGTGATGGGAGTGCTCAACCAGGTGCTGTGGTG
>DMIX01000090.1 GCA_003451975.1 Propionibacteriaceae bacterium | reverse complement strand
ATTCCCCGCAATCCGCTACGCCCCGAACGCTGACCTCACTGCAGTGATCGCACCGCCCTATGACGTGCTTTCGGCAGCCGACGTCGCGCAGTTGGCCGCTCGTGACGTCCACAACATCGTGCACGTCGATGTGCCCACCCCCGACGAAGCGGGATACCAGCGCGCCGCCCGAACCCTGCAGGAGTGGCTCGCCGAGGGGGTATTAGTGATGGATCCGGTGCCGTCGCTGACGATCTATCGCATGCAATTCACCGACGCCACCGGATCACAGCGGGTGATCAGCGGAGTCCTCACCGGGCTCGAGGTGGTCGACATCGACGCCGGCGGTGTGCTGCCCCACGAGCGAACCACTGCCAAGGCGGTCACCGACCGGCTGGATCTGACTCGGGCGACCGCAACCAACACCTCGCCGGTGTGGGGTCTGTCCCTGGCCGCTGGCCTCACCGAGGCTCTGGCCGCCCCGGCCGAGGCAGTGGGCGAACTCGACGTCGACGGCGTGGTGCATCGCGTGGAGCGGATCACCGATCCAGCGCGGATCGAAGCCATCACCGAGATCCTGGCTGCCGATGACGTGCTGATCGCCGACGGCCACCACCGTTACGCGATCTCACGAAACTACCGAGACGAGGTGCGGGCAGCCACCGGGGACACGGCTGACGCAGCTGAGTTTACGCTGGCTTTCGTCAATGAACTGATCGAGGATCAGCTCAGCATCGAAGCCATCCACAGGGTGTATACGGGCATAGAATTTGCGGGGCTTCGGCGCGATTTGGCCACCTGTTTCGAGATCGAACCCGCACCGGCGCCCAGCCCCGAAACGCTCGCCGAGATGGTGGAACGGGGCCGCTTGGTGCTGCTGGCCCCTGACGGTTCAGCACACTGGCTCATCCCGAAGCCGGACGCCTTCATCGGCGTCCGGGGGCTCGACGGTGCCTATCTGGAGCATGCCTTGGCCGATTCGTCGGCGCAGGTGAGTTATCAGCACGGTTTGACCGAGACCGTGGAGTTGGTGGCTTCGGGGGCGGTCGCAGCAGCGGTGCTGATCCGGCCGACGTCCTTGGATGAGATCCGAAGGACCGCCCGAGAAGGGCTTTTAATGCCTCCGAAGTCAACCTTCTTCACTCCGAAACTGCGCACCGGGCTGGTGATGCGTCCGACGGCGGCGCTTTGGTGAACCCGCCCGGGTGTCACCCAATGAGGCTACCCGCTCGCTCGCCCCACCACAGCGGTGCGGCGGTGGCACCATGGTCTGTAGGTGGATAGCCGTTCCGCGGATGCCATTCAGAAGTACTGCACACGGGTGCCCGAGCCAGATGCCGGGCACCCGTTGCCACGTCACGACGAAGCGGCCCCGAGGATGGCTCCGGCTCACATTCCGTGCATCACCCCTTGATAATACAAACTCACCAGGGCGAACAATCGCGGACAAAAGCTGGCCATTTGACCCGTACAGGCTTCAGAATCTGTAGCCTGTGCGTGATCCAACCACCGTCGAGGAGTGACATGTCGCGTATCGCGAGCGCGGAGTTCCGCAGCAAGGTCTGCAGCGCGGAAGACGCAGCCAAAATCATCAAGAACGGCATGAACGTCGGATTCTCCGGCTTCACCGGGGCTGGCTACCCGAAGGCGGTACCCGGTGCCATCGCAGCCATCGCCAAAGAGGCCCATGCCCGGGGCGAGGAATTCAAGATCGGAGTACTCACCGGAGCCTCCACCGCACCGGAGATGGACGGGGTACTCGCCGAGGCCGACGCCGTCGGCTACCGCATGCCGTACCAATCCGATCCGATCATGCGAAACAAGATCAACGAGGGCATTTCCGGCTACCAGGACATCCACCTGTCTCACTCCGGCCCACAGGCGTGGGCGGGGTTCATGGGCAAGCTGGACGTCGCGCTGATCGAGGTCACCGCCATCACCGCCGACGGCGAACTGGTGCCCTCCTCGTCGATGGGCAACAACACCATCTGGTTGGAGGCCGCCGACAAGGTCATCTTGGAGGTCAACTCCTGGCAGAGCATCGACCTCACCGGCATGCACGACGTCTACGAGGGCAGCGCGCTGCCGCCCAACCGCACCCCGATCCCGATCATGGCCGCCGGGGACCGCATCGGCAGCACCACGATCAAGATCGACCCAGCCAAGGTCGTCGCCGTGGTGGAGACCGACTCCGAGGACCGCAACACCCCGTTCAAGCCGCTCGACAACGAATCCCGTCTGATCGCCGGGCACCTGTTGGACTTCCTGGCCAATGAGGTCAAGCAGGGGCGCCTGCCGAAGAACCTGCTGCCGTTGCAGTCCGGTGTGGGCAATATCGCCAATGCTGTGCTCGCCGGCCTGCTGGAGGGCCCGTTTGAGAACATCACCTCCTACACCGAGGTGATCCAGGACGGCATGGTTGACCTGCTGAATTCCGGCAAGATGGCCGTCGCCTCGGCCACGGCGTTCTCGCTGAGCCCGGAGTACGCCACCAAGATGAACGACAATGCAGCCCACTACCGCGACAAGATCATCCTTCGTTCGCAGGAGATCTCGAACAACCCCGAGGTGATTCGCCGTCTCGGTGTGATCTCCACCAACGGCCTGATCGAGGCCGACATCTATGGCAATGTGAACTCCACCCACATCATGGGCTCCAAGATGCAGAACGGCATCGGCGGCTCGGGCGACTTCACCCGCAACGCCTTCATCTCCACCTTCGTCACGCCGTCCACGGCCAAGGGTGGCGCGATCTCGGCGATCGTGCCAATGGTCTCCCACCACGACCACACCGAGCACGACGTCATGGTGATCATCACCGAGCAGGGTCTGGCCGATCTGCGCGGCCTGCCGCCGGCCAAGCGCGCCAAGGTCGTCATCGACAACTGCGCCCACCCCGACTACAAGGCGCAGCTGGAGGAGTACGTCGCTCAGGCCGCGAAGGCGACCAACAGTGCGCACACCCCTCACGACCTGAACAAGGCGCTCAGTTGGCATGCTCGGTTCCTCGAGACCGGCACCATGAAGGGCTGACCCGCCTTCTCCGAAGCGCCCTCGTCCCGCTGTGGACGGGGGCGCTTCGGTGTCGACAGGGTGCTCGCCGAGTCCGACTAATCACCGCTCGCTGAGCTTGACGAAGGGCGCTCCCCGAACCGAACCAATCACCGTTCCCTGAGCTTGACGAAGGGCGAGTTGGACCCTTCGACAAGCTCAGGGAACGCAAGAAGAAGGCAGCTCAGGGAACGCAAGAAGAAGGCAGCTCAGGGAACGGGAAAGGGGCACGGCGGAGGCGGGACGGTAAGGAAGATGCCTCAGCAGCCGGTCAGCAAGGCCGCTCGCAACTCCGTCATGGTGTCGACCAGCACGGTGGGCCCGGCGGCAGCCAGTTCTGAGCGAATCCCGGCTCCCCAGGTGACCGCGATGGAGTCCAGACCGGCCGCCTGAGCGGCACGAACGTCGACGACGGCGTCGCCCACGTAGACGGCATCGCTGCGGCTGACGTTGAGCCTCTCGACGGCGAGCAGCAACGGCGCCGGATCCGGCTTGTGAGCTGTGGTGTCCTCCATGCCGACCACCAATGGCACTGCGTGGCCCAGGTCGACCGCCGCCAACGTGCGTTCGGCTGAGTGGCGCCGCTTGGAGGTGGCGACTCCGGTGCGCACTCCGGCGGAATCCAAGTCGGTCAACAGCTCGGCCATGCCCTCATAGCGCAGCACCTGCCGCTCGAGCTGCGAGAGGTTGAAATCCACGTACGCCTCGACCAGCGCATCGACATGGTCGGGATAACGCTCGGTGAAGGTATCCCACAGGGTTTGCCCAATCCACCCTTGGGCCTGTACGGGGTCGGCATGAATGCCAAGAACGGTGTACAAAGCATGGTCATATGAGGCGATAATGAGCGGAATCGTATTAGCCAACGTTCCGTCGAGATCCCAGATGACGCAACGCCAGCGCGAGACAGCCATAGCCCAGAGCCTACCGATCCAATGAAGGAGGACGGCGGTGAACCCGACTCGACCGCGCGGCCGTCGTCCCGGCAACACCGACACTCGCCGCGAAATTCGTGAGGCCGCATTGGCCATGTTCTATCGACACGGCTACGAAAAGGTCTCACTGCGCTCGGTGGCTCGCGAGGCCGGCGTCGATCCGGCGCTGATCCACCACTACTTCGACAGCAAATCCGATCTCTTCGCCGAAGCCGTCTTGGATATCGACCTGCCCGATCCCAAAGAGATGGTCGCGCGCGCCCTGTTAGGCGATCGCGCCACCATCGGCCAGCGCGTCGTAGCCGAGGTCCTGCAGATCTGGGAGACCCCGGAAGTGAAGACGCGACTGATCGCCATGCTCCGTGCCTCGGTCAACGGTTCGGAGATGCAACGGCCCTTCAGCCAATTCCTGGCTGCGGAGTATTTCGCGAAGATCGCAACCCAACTCGGCCACCACGACGCCAAACAGCGCGCGGCGCTCGCCTTCTCGTTGATCGTGGGCCTGACCACCGCGCGCGATCTGCTGGAATCACCGAACCTGGCATCGCTGAGTCAGCGCCAACTCATCGCCGCCGCCGGCGCGGCCATGCAGGCGTATTTGGTTGAATCCTGGTGACGTAGGCTGGCTGCACCAGAACCTGCCACGGAGGAACAATGGACCAGCCGCAGCCTTCGACGGTGCCCTTCGAATCTGCACCGGTGACCGAGTCCGCGCCGAGCGCACCGGGATCGATCGAGGCCTGGCTCCCCGAAACCCAACCACAGACCGTCACAGTGCTGAACCCCCGCACCGGTGAGCCGCAACGTCCCTGGATCATCACCATCGCCACGGCGACCAGTCTGGTCTCGGTCGCTGTCCAGGTCGCCGCTCTGCTGTGGACCTACTGGAACGCAGTGGAAAGCTACAACAGCGCCGCCTGGCTGTTCGCACAATTCGCCGAGCTTTCGACGCTGGCCCGGGTGGGCCTGGTCGCCGCTGTCACAGCCACCACCCTGATCGCGGCGGCCGCGGCTTCGATCACCGGCTTCTACGCCTGGTGGGGCTATTCCTGGACGAGAATCTCGGGGATCGTCTCGGCCACCGCCAGTCTGCTGGTGCTGTTGCTGAATCCGGTCGGGTGGGCCGCCATACCACTGGCCCTGGTCAGCGCGGGATTGCTCTGGTTCCCGTCCGCCGCCGCATTCTTCCAGGCCTGGCAGCACCATCGTCACCCGGACCCAGCTTTCCGGCCGCCGCTCGATGCGGTGTGGTACGGACCGCTGCCCAAATATCGTCCCTGAGAACTCAGCTCTGCAACGGCAGCAGCACGGCCCCGGCATGACCTGGCAACTGCACCTGGTTGCCGTCCACCTGAGCTCCCGACGGCGTCGCCCATCGCAACAGATGCGGACCGCCCAGATCGATGGTGACCGGAGTCGCGGCGAAGTTCACCACCACCGCCACGCCACCGCGACGCATCAAGAACCAGCGGGCCGCTTCGTCGAACTCGCAACGGGTACGCGCCATCACCGGATTGGTCAGCTCGGAGTATTGGCCGCGCAGGGCGATCAGGCGCCGGTAGACGTCCATCATGATGGCGTGGTCGTCGGCGTCCCGCTCGTCCCAGCGCAACTTGGCTGATTCGAAGGTCGTCGGATCTTGGGGATCGGGCACCTGGTCGGTGTCCCACCCCATCCGTGCGAACTCCGCCACCCGTCCCTGGGTAACCGCCGCGCCCATGTCCGGCTCGGTGTAGCTGGAGAAGAACGGGAAGGGAGTGCTGGCCGCCCACTCCTGGCCCATGAACAGCATCGGGGTGAACCCGCTGGTCAGCGTGAGCAGCGCAGCACAGGCCAACTGATCGATATCCAGAACTTCCTCGGGACGATCCCCGCGAGCCCGGTTACCGACCTGATCGTGGTTCTGCGAACACACCACCAACCGCCAGGCCGGCATCCGTCCGACATCCAAGGCGCTGCCGTGAACCCGACCCCGGAAGCTCGACCACGTGCCGTCGTGGAAAAAGCCACGCTCACAGACTTTCGCCAAAGCGCCCAGCTCGGTGAAATCGGCATAATACCCGTCGCCCTCGCCGGTGAGCGCCGAGTGCAGAGCGTGGTGGAAGTCATCACTCCAGATAGCGTCCACCCCGTAGCCACCGGCTTGCCGGGAGGTGATGATGCGCGAATCGTTCTGGTCGGATTCCGCGATCAGGGTCAGGGGCCGACGCAGATGCGCGGTGAGATCGGCGGTGACCATCGCCAGTTCCTCTAACAGGTGGGTCGGCGAATCGTCGACCAGCGCATGCACCGCATCCAGCCGCAGCGCATCGACATGCATATCGACGAACCAGTAGCGCACATTGTCGGAAATGTAGCGACGCACTTCGGTGCTGCCCGGACCATCCAAATTGATGACTGAACCCCAGACTCCGTCGTGCTCAGCGAGGTAGGGCCCGAACTTCGGTAGATAGTTCCCGACCGGTCCGAAATGGTTGTAGACCACGTCCTGAATGACACCCAAGCCCGCGGCATGCGCCGCATCAACGAAGCGGCGGTAGGCATCCGGTCCGCCATAGGGCTCGTGGACGGCGAACCAGGCGACGCCGTCATAACCCCAGCCCCGATCGCCTTCGAAGGCGGCCACCGGCATCAACTCGACGAAGTCCACACCCAGACCGGCCAAATGTTCCAGGCGCTCCGCGGCGGCATCGAGGGTGCCCTGCGGCGTGAAGGTTCCCACATGCAACTCGTAGATCACCGAGCCGGCCAGTGGGCGCCCGTGCCAGTCTTGGTCATGCCATTCAAAGGCGGACGCATCGCTGGTGCGCGACAGGCCGTGCACGCCGTGCGGTTGCCACCGGCTGCGCGGATTCGGGCGTGGTTGCGGGTCATCGTCGATGAGATAGCCGTAGTCGACGCGACCCAGTGGCTCGGGCTCGCTGGGAGTCCACCAGCCGTCCACGCCGCGCTCCATCGGCACCACCCGGTCACCGACCTGCAACCGGACCTGCTGCGGAAGCGGTGCCCACACATCGAAACGTCCCCGCTCACCGGCGCGGCGCTGCTCGCGGACCAGCAGGGCCACGGGGAAACGGTCCAGCAGTTGCCCGACCGACACCGATCGTTGGGCATCGGTGGACACCAGCCGCCCCGAGATCAGATCCCGCCAACGGCCTTCCGGCAATCGCAGCGTGGTGTCGCGCCAGCCGCCGTCGCGGGCCAGCCCCACCGCAAGGCGGGTCACGACCGTGATGGCGCCGCCTCGGCTGAAGGCCACCACATGATCGGCGGCGGCCCCGGTGGCGGGCAGCGGTCGGTAGCGACTGAAGAAATCAGGATGGTCACGGCGCAAGGTCAACGCCTGATGGGTGACCAGGAGTTTGACCTCACCGGGATCGTCCAAGGTGGCCTCGACACCGGGGCGATTCCCCAACCGCACCCGGGACAACACCGTGGAACGCAATTCGAAGTCGACCGGGCGCCGATTGTCCGGGTCGACCAGATTGTGCTCCCACAGTTCACTGCCCTGATAGATGTCGGGGACGCCGGGGACGGTGAGCGTGAGCAGCTTGGCCGCCAGAGCATTGCTGCGGCCGGGCACGACGACCGCGTCGAGAACCCGCTGCAGTACCGCGACCACCTCGGGATTGTCGAAGGCGGCGTCGGCGCAGGCTTGTAGGGCGGCTTCGAACGGCTCGTTGGGGGCGGTCCACGAGGTGTGCTCCCCCGACTCGCGCATGGCCTTGGTGATGTAGGCGTGCAGCCGTTCCCGGTCAGCGGGCCAGACGCCGATGATGGCTTGCCAGATGAGGTTTGCCAGTCCGGCGTCGGGAACCGGCACCAGCCGCAACAACTCGTCAAGCGCTTCGGCCCACAGCTGCGGGATCTCGGCGAGCACACTGATCCGGGCTCGGGTGCCTTCGCCGCGTTTGGTGTCGTGGGTGGTTCCGGCCACCATCGCGGTGGGCCATTGTTCCTGGCGCAGCAGCATCTGCTCGTGGAACTCCTCGGTGGAGATCGAGAACAGGCTGGGGTCTCCCCCGACTTCGTTGAGCGAGGTGAGTCGGGACTCCCGGTAGAAGGCGCCGTCCTCGACCCCTTTGGCCATCACCATGCCGGAGGTCTGTTGGAAGCGCTGCGCGACCGGAGCAGCGCCATCGGCGAGGAGCGGGTAGAGCTGATTGAGCACCGCCCCCAGGTCGGGTCGGCGTTCCCAGGCGAAACCGAAGGCGCGTTCCAGATACTCCCGTCCCTGCGGCAGATAGGAGCGATACACCTCGAAGTCGGCCATGATCTCGGCAATCGCGTCTTCGACTTCGCCCGGATCGGGCGCGGAATCGAGCAGGGCCACCGCCTCGCGGGCAATGCGTCGGATCTCGGAGGCCAGAATGCCGTGCGCGACCACGAGCTTGCCGTCGTGCACCAACCGGGACCAGTCCACCGGCCATTCCCGCAGCCGGTTCTCGAGGGCGCTCAGCGGCGCGGCACCGACCGGGTCGACCAGGACCCGGTCGATCAAGGCCATCGCGTCGTAGCCGGTGGTGCCCTGCGTCGCCCACCCGGACGGCAGATCCTCCACTACCAGCGGCCCTGCATCGTCGCGGTCCAGTGCCAGGATCTTCTCCACCAGCACGTAGCCGCCACCGGTGAGCTGGGCCAGGTCGTCAAGGTATTTGCCGGGGTCGCGCAGGCCGTCGGGGTGGTCCACGCGCAGGCCGTCGACCAGTCCCTCGTCGAACCACCGTTGGATCTCGGCGTGGGACCGGGTGAACCATTCCGGGTCCTCCACCCGAATCGCGACCAGCGAGTTCACCGCGAAGAACCTGCGGTAGTTAAGATCACGGTCGGCGCGGCGCCAGCTCATCAGCTCATAGTGCTGACGGGCATGCACCTCGTTCGGGTCGTCGTCGGCACTGCGAACGGTGTCCGGGGCCAGCGGAAATCGCTGACCGCGGTAGTGGAGTTCACCACCGAGCACGTGCAGGCCGGCGATGCGCCCGTCGGGAAGCAGGTCGTCGTCGGCGACTACGGGCAGCCGCAGCTTGCCCCCGCCGAATTCCCAATCGATGTCGAAGGCGTCGGCATAGCTGGACGCCTGGCCGTGGGTGAGAACATGCCACCACCAGTCGTTCTCCCAGGGGCGGGCCACGCCCACATGGTTGGGCACGATATCGACCAGAACGCCCATGCCCAGGCGGTGTGCCTCCGTGGCCAGCGTGGACAGACCGGCGGCGCGTCCCCGGGAGACGTCGATGGAGCTGTGATCGGCCACGTCGTAGCCATGGTCGCTACCGGATTCGGAGGCCAGCAGCGGAGACAGATACACCCAGTCGACGCCGAGTTCGTGGAGATAGCTCAGGGTCTGGGCCGCTGCGACCAGGTCGAAATCCTCGGTGATCTGCAGCCGGTAGGTGCTCTTCGGACTACGCATCGGTGCCTCAGCGATTCCGGCCCCCGATCGCGTCCGGGGCCACCGGATGCCGCGGGTCGGTGGGGTGGGGAAGGTTGGTCGATCCGGCTGGGTTCTGCACTGAATTCTCCTCGCTGTCCGAGCCACAGCCTAGCGAGTCCTGGTTTCAACGCCATTGCGGGCTAGCCTGATCGCCGTGAACAGCGCGACGTCTTGGCGAACGATCCGACGAGCGGTTGCTGCAGTCGTGCAGCGGGCGTCCCGGCGTGGCCCGCGGGCCGCTTCAGGCTATCCAGGAGACCATCACGGGCATTTCGATATCAGTTACGAGCCTCGCCCTGACAACGTAGCCGACCCCGGCGAAGTGGTGTGGACCTGGGTGCCCTTTGAAGAGGACCACAGCCAGGGAAAGGACCGTCCGGTCCTGATCGTGGGACGCGACGACGGTTGGCTGCTCGCGCTACCGCTGACCAGCAAGGATCACGACGCCGACGCCGCTCAGGAGTCGCGCGCAGGCCGCTTCTGGGTCGATATCGGGAGCGGGAACTGGGACAGTTCGCAGCGTGAGAGCGAGGCCCGGGTGGATCGCGTGATTCGGGTGAATCCACAGGCCGTGCGCCGGATCGGGGCCCGATTGGACGCCGATCATTTTGCTGCCGTAGCCGACGAGATCCGCCGTCACTGGTAGGAGGCCCGCAAGTTGCCCTTGCCGCCGACGCCGAACTGGACCAGCCCGCCCAGCACGACCAGCCCCACCTCGACCAGAGTCGCGTTGGAGTTCAGCCACGTCATCCAGGCGGTTTGGGCGTAGGGCATCAGCAGCACCGGCGTCGATGCCACGATGAGGAAGGCTCCAGCCAGCGCCGTGGCGAGGACCAGCAACAGCCGGGGCACATTGAGCACCAACCCCGCCACAACGGCGAGCACGGCCACGGCCACCGCCATGATCGTGGTCCACAAGCTGTCGAACTCGACAACGCCGCCGAACCACCAACCGAGTTGCCAGCCCAATGATCCCATCAGCACCAGCACCCCCACCATGTAGAAGGCGTAGGCGAGCCCGCCGACCACGAGCAGTCCTGCGACGGCGAAGATCCATTGCCACAGAACCGGGAAACCAGGGATGGCCTCGGCAACAGCCTGATAACCGGCCTGCCCGAGGAGGTAGCCGATCACTGCGCCGAGCAGGGCAAGCCCGATCCGAGCGACCCGCTGGCCGGCAAAGCACAGCAGCAGCCCGAGCAGAACCGTCGGCAACGCAGTCCAGATGACCGTCATGGCAGCAACGATACTCAGCCCTTTCGAGCACACCACCGGCTGACAACGTCGAATCGGCGTCTGTCGATGGGACGCGAGCGGCATGGGGTCCACGACCACGCAGAATGTTGTTGTGATGTTCGAACATGCAGCCATCAACCTTCGCCTGGCACAACTCGGCCTGCCCGTACCGCCGGAGACCGCCGAATCCGCCGCCGCACGCCTGGTCGCCCCGCTCCTGGCTCGGCAGCGGGAACTCAGTCGGCGGCTCGCCGAGCGACTGTGCGCTGCAGACAACCGAATCCAGACCTGGCTGGACGACTACCTCGCCGACACCGGGATCAGGCCGCAATTGCCTAAGCGCACCTTCGTGCTGGACCAGCCTGGGCTGGCCCGGGCGTTGTCGCTGCCGCGCGACGCCGACGAGTTCACCTCGCCGCGGCTGTCCAGCTATCGGCTGGTCAACGGGGTGCTGCACAATCCCGCCAACGACCGTCGCACCACCGCCGGGGTCTTCCACATCGCCACCGGCGGACTGCCCATTCCTGATGACAAACGAGCGGTGCCCAAAGCAGCCTTCGCCCGGCTGTTGGAGCTGGCCTTCCAACCCCCCGAATCGGACCTGCTGCTGCCCTACATCTCGACGGCGGCCGAGCCGGCCGCCTGTTTCGTCTCCCTGCAGCTGCGGCCGCTGGTGGCACCGGAGGTGCCCGGCTGGGTACCGGAGAAGCGCATGGAAACCCGGTTCTTCGTTCCCGGTGGCCTAGTGTCCAATCTCGACTTCGTGGAGGGCATCTTCGGCAACGGCGGCGATCCGTACCTGCCGGAGAACGACGCGTCGCTGGCGCCCCACACCTGGACCGGCCACACCGGCGCCATCATCCTGGCCCCGCATCTGACCCGCATCACCAAGGTCAGCTTGGGGCTGCCGCACCTCAGCGAGGCTACCGACCGTCAGCGCCGCGACGGCATGTGCTGGTCGGAGGAATCCGAGCTGTACAACGACGGCAAAGCCTTCAAGGTGTGTGCGCGCGACGAGCGCGGCGTCATCGTGACCGTCATCGCCGACAACTACTTCGGCTACTGCAAGAAGGAGATCAAGACTCAGATCTCCTACTCGGCGAACCTTTTTGGTAACGCCGAGGAGGAACATTCCGGTGGTGCGCTGGTCTTCCCCAGCTACAACCTCGGGCAGGAGTACACCGTCACCGGCCGATTGGACGGCGAGTTCTCGCTGGCCGACGTGGTGGCGCGCAATCCCGAACGCTTCACGCTGCAGCCCGAGGGCTATGCGCTGGATCGAGAGCAATCACACATCGTGATCGTGCCGCTGGGGGCGAACTTCTCGCTGCGCAGCCTGGAGGTGTCGTGGACCAACCCCGACGGCAGTCCGGGGCGGCTTCGGATGCGTACCGCGACCACCTACCTCACCCCCGACGGCTACCAGGTGCGGATGGCCTCGCAGAGCGCGGACCGCACTCAGTGGAGCCTGATCGGGACGGTGCCTACCGCGACCAGCTGCCACAAGCCGAGCACAGTCTCCGGCGGCGGCAAGTCTGAGATCTCCAAGGCCATCACCGACGCCTTCATTTTCGGAAACGCCTATTCGCCGGACTTCGACGCCGACATGGACGCCGTTGGCGCCATTCTCGATCGCGACTTCAGCGACCGGTTCGCCGTCCCACGCCAGCCCGACCATCGCAAGCTGCTGGCCCACGACCGTTCCATCGGCAGCGTCATCAAGCCCCTCACCCCGGCCCCGGAGTTCAGCGATGACTACAACGCCTGGTTGGAGTCGATTCCGCCCCACGTCAAAGAACTGGTGTTCGTGGTCAAGCGCTACTACCGCCCCGAGTGGGGAACCGACTGGCGCAGCCACTTCACGGTGGGCATCATCAACGGCCGCCGCGGCAACCAGCTCCGGCTGGACGGCGACAAGATCACGGTCAACATGCTGCGGGTCGGCTTCGAAGCCGACGGATCCTGGCGGCTGTTCGGATTGCGCCACGATTTCAATCCGGCGGTGAAGGTCCAGACCGAGGACGACATCACCGCCTCGGCGGTGGTGAGCGGACGCCAACTCGGGCTCGACCCGAACCGCTCCTACAAACTGGTGGAGAACTGCGAGCAGTTGCTCTTCCAGCGACCCGATGATGCCATTCATCGCGGCTACGACCAGCAGGCCGAGACAGACATCGCCCAACCGGACACGTTCCTGTCGAACTTCCAGCCGCTCAGCCACGCCGATGCCGCAGCCATGCGCGATGACGCGGTCGAGTTCAGCAAGTTCTCCAAGCCGATGCGGCGAATGCTGGGCCGGTTCGCCGACGCCCCCGTGGATTCCTCGCCGCAGTTCGTGGTCTCCTCGGCCAATCCTCGTCTGGTCGATGGCGCACCGAGCAAGAATCCGCGCTACCTGCAACGCCGCCCCGATGTGGTCAACGCCGACGTCACCGCGACTGCGGACCTGGCGTCCCACTTGGTGCGGCGGCTGCCGAGCGACACCCCACTCCCGCTGCCGGTGGACATCGTTGCCGCAGGGCGGCGCAACAATCCGCCGGACGGTCCGATCCCACCGCTGTGCGCATTCAATCCGTTGCACTACTTCGAATTGCCTGAGTTGTTCGCGGAGTTCATCTCCTCGATGACCGGCAAGTCCCCCTCCACCACCGGAGCCGGCTCCGAAGGGGCTTTGACCAAGGGACCGTTCAACGCCATGCCCGCGGTCATTGATCTCAATGCCGCGCTGCTGTCCTATGCGTTGACCGGCTACGACGGCTGGGTCTCCTGTGCCGGATATGTCGGCCCCACGGTGCGGGTCGATCACGACATCTCGATGCTGGTGCCTGAGGTCTTCAGCAGAATGAGCCCCGCCGAACGAGACGCCGAGCAGCTCATCGCCGAGGGTTGCCTGGAACCGCTGCAGGACTTCGAGTTCGAGGGACGTCTCATTCCGGCCAGCCGGCTGGGTTACCGCATGACTCAGGCTTTCGCCAGACGGTACTTCGGGCGCATCTTCCTGCACCCGCATGTGGTGTTCAGTGACGAGATGCTGCGCCCCGAGTTGCAGGACCTGGCGATCTTCGCCGAGTCGATTGCGACCACGGTGACCACCCATCAGCGGGTCGCCCAGGCCTATGTGGACGACGGCACGATCTCGATGGCGATTCCGCCGCTGCGGGCGCTGCTGGAAATCATGGCTCACGGCCGCAGCGCGGAGGGCTGGGAATGGAACAGCCCTGAGTTCCGAGGCCTGTTCGAGGCCGATTCGATCCTGGGCTCACCGTGGTACACCGAGCGGCTGGACGCGAAGCAGAGTGCCGCTGCCGAACGAGCCGCAGCCGGCTTGGCTGCACTTCAGAAGTTCGCATCAACCCGCGGCAATGAAGAACCCAGCGCCCGTTTGGAAGTCGCAGCTCGAATCGCCGCAGCCGAGGCCGAATACGCAAAATTCTGTAGTCAGGAATATCGGGACGGAATCGTTGGAACAGTCGGCCGACAGCCCCTGTAGCCGGTGAAAGGCCGCACAGCGAGCTCCCACGGGCGCTCTCGCGGCGAACACCCACCGCGACTCACCTGGGTAAAGCCGCTTAGCGGTCAACACTGGGCCCCGAGAACTGGCACCATTACATCCGAAGGCCATTGACAGCTCGTCGGCAAGGGAGGCTGGAACAGATGGGGACGCCTGATCTCTCCACACGATATCTAGGAATGGATCTGTCTGGTCCGCTGATCGCGTCGTCGTCACCGATGACCCGCCATCTCGAAACCATGCAGGAGCTGGAGGCCGCTGGTGCCTCGGCAGTGGTGCTGCCCTCCTTGTTCGAGGAGGACGCCCGCGCTTCGGAATCGACGTCTTTGGAGGCGCGAGTCGCGCTGGTCAAGCAGGCCAAAGACCAGCTCTCCATCCCGGTGATCGCCAGCCTCAACGCAACCCGCCCCGGCACCTGGCAGGACTATGCCGAGGCGCTCGTCGGCGCTGGTGCTGACGCCCTGGAGCTGAACCTGTACGCCGTGACCGCCGATATCTCCATCGCCTCGGCCGAGGTCGAGATGGAACACCTGGCCGCGATCGAAGCCGTCAAGATCGCCGTAGAAGTTCCGCTGGCCGTGAAGCTGTCCTCCTACTACTCGGCGATCTCCTCCTTCGCCGCCCGAGCCGTTGACGCCGGAGCAGACGGCTTGGTGCTCTTCAACCGCTTCTATGCCGCCGATATCGACCTGAACACCCTCCAATTGCACGCCGCCTTGGATCTGTCGATTCCCGCTGATCAGCGCCTGGCGCTGCGCTGGATCGGGATCCTGCGGGCGCAGCTCCCGACGACCTCGTTGGCCTGCACCTCCGGGGTGCACAGCGGCGCCGAACTCACCAAGGCCATCCTGGTCGGTGCCGATGTCGCCTGCACCGCCTCTGCGGTGATGCAGCGCGGTGCCGGTGCCGTGACCGAGATGCTCAACGAAACGTCGGCGTGGCTCTCCGAGCACGATTTCGCCTCCGTGAGCGAAGCCCGCGGCAAGATGAGCGCAAGCTCCAGCCGGGGCTCGGCCGTCTACGAGCGAGCCCAGTACCTGGATGTGATCAAGGGCGAGTGGTGATCGGATAGCCGGCCGGCACCACCACCACGGTGTCGTCGGCGACCTGATCGTGCCAGCCACGAAGCCGCACTGACAGCGGGATACTCAGGTAGCCCAGCCCCAGCGGTAACCACATCACTAGCATCATCA
The DNA here is from genome assembly GCA_003451975.1 of Propionibacteriaceae bacterium. GTDB lineage: Bacteria > Actinomycetota > Actinomycetes > Propionibacteriales > Propionibacteriaceae > Propionicimonas. The sequence goes on along the minus strand of DMIX01000090.1, from coordinate 2,058 downwards.
CGGTGCGCATCGCGCTGCGTCCGATGCCGATCGGGCGTCCGCTGGCGCGATCGACGACGGCGATGTGAAGGACGCGTTTGCCCAGGGTCTGACCGCGGCCGTTCAACACCACCAGGTATCCGATCGGAACGGTGAGCAACACCAGCCACCCCAACACCTGGGCCACGGGTATCAGCGGTTCGGCGATCGCGGCCACGACACTGGTGAACAACCCGACGGCCAGCAGGATCACGAACAGCGTGGCGATCAACGCCAGGGTGTCGATCAGAGAGGCGGTCAGTCGTTGACCGGCCGATGCCATCGGCTCCGGCGCAGGCCATGCCGCAGCTGGCGGTGGCGGCGGATAGGGGCTGCCGGGCGGCTCGATCAGTGCGTTTGCGGGTCGTTCCGGCGGGGTCGGCACGGCTGCAGGCGGGTCAGGAATCGCCGATTCGGCGGGCAGGTAGGCTCTCGGGCCCGGCAACGGCCGCTGTCTGGTGTGGTCGTCGACCGGTCCGTCCAGGAGCAGACTGATCGACGATTCGTCCGCGAGCAGCGCCCCGCAGCGCGGGCACGACGGTGCCCAGCTACGGGTCTCCAAGCCACACATGGCGCAGTTCACCGGCGAGGTCCACCCCTCCCCTGCTCCAGCCAGATCGCGCTCGAGTGCGGCATCGTGCGGCAACTCAGTCCTGTTCGAGACGCTGCACGACGGTCGATCGGACGATGGCCGTAATCCCCTTGATGACCTCGATGTCGGCCGCGCCGCCACAGTTGGCCACGGCCTGCACCACTACCGGCTGTGGCAACGCCACATATAGCGCGTGCACGACGCTGATCTGCACCGCGTCGGTTTGGGCATTTCGGAAGGCCACTGCCACCGAATAGTGCGCCGGCTCGGTATCGTCACGATCCTCGGTGATGATCTCGGCCTCGGGGAGCACCATCAGATCGGCACGAAGCTGCGCGAACGCGGCACCGGCGTCAGCAGGCGCGGCGACCACATTCCACAGCGCGCTGGGGCGCAGGCTGTCAGCGGGCTGACCCAAATCGCCGGAAAGTGCGAGGACCGCGCCTTCGACGGGATACTCCAGCCAATCCTCGGGAGCGTGCAGCGTGATCGAGATTCCCACATCGTCGATGTAACGAGTGATTTCGGTATTCATCGGTTCCTCAACTCAGTTCTCAGAAGTGGAAAACGTTCTTCAGGTTGTTGGTGACTTCGCCCACATCGATATCGACATCGAAAGATACGCCCGCGCCGATACCCAGTGCCACGCCGGCATCGAAACTGGCCTTGACGTGGCTGGCAGTGATCTCACCGTCGACGTGTGCGCTGACCCCGGCACCGGCGTAGGCATGACCAGTCACCGAGGGTTTCACCCCGCCCAAGTCGGCCTGGGCCGTCGCACTGGCTTGGACCCCGGCGAAAGCAGAGGCGCCGGCCGAGGCTTTGACGCCATCCTTGCCGACGGACACCTCTGCCTGCCCCGCGGCGGCCACTTCGGCGCTGGCCTTTCCAGTTACTGCGGCGTACTGATTGCCGACGCTGCCTTCAGCCTCCAGGCTGACCAGCGTCGCCTTGCCCGACGCCGACGCTTTCGCCTCGGGGATACCCCCGTTGAAGCCCAGGCTCGCTGCCGCGGCACCGCTCACGGCCAGCGCTGTCGCACTCGCACTGCCAGTGGCAGTGACTCCATAACCCAGGTCAGCGCTCTGCTCTCCGGTCGTCGCGTACCCCACCGCCAGGTCGTCGGGTGTCTTGGTCGAAGCCTCGTAGACGGTGCCATCACCCTTGAGCCAATCCGCAACAGTCTGGGCGGACAGGTCTTGATCGGCCTGGAGGGGCTTGTCGGCCAGTTGCTCACTTCCGACGTAGTCGGCTGGCTTGTCGTCGTTGGCGTGATCGCGGCCGTAGTCGGCATGCTGAGGCGCATCAGGGTCGAGAGGCTTGCCTTTCGACCAGTCGATTTTGTCATCGCGATGGTTGCGACTCGTGTGAGTTTCGTGCTTGTCCGGACCTTGTTCGGGGTGATCGGCATCAGGGGGCGCGGCATGTTTGGGCACGTAGTCGCTGCC
>DMIX01000066.1 GCA_003451975.1 Propionibacteriaceae bacterium | reverse complement strand
CGCGTCCTCCTCAACCAGCCGAAGTGAAGAAACACCAGGTATCGAGACGGCCCTCCGGGCCTCCTCAACCAGCCGAGGGAAAGGCGCGTCCTTCTCGCCAAACCGGGACGAGGTCGGACGGCAGGACCAGAGTCAGGCGGCAAGGAACTGCTCGGCGAAGGCGACGGCACCGCCGAGGATCACGACAACCACGGTAGCCAAAGCAGCCAGGGCCACCGGGCGCCGACCGGCCTTCTTCAGCACCGACCAATGCATCGCGGTGCCCAGGGCGAACATGGCCGCTGCCAGCAGCCAAGTCTCGGCGGTCTTGGCCCAACTCAGCACGATCTCGGGCACGATGCCGAGGCTGCGCAGTGCCACCATGGCGCTGAAACCCACCACGAACATCGGCACCAGCGGTGGCCGCTTGCGGCCCGGCTCGGGCGCCGCGATGGAGCGCTGCTGAATGGAGATGATGGCCATGACCGGTGCCAGCATCAGCACTCGGGCCAGCTTCACCAGCACGGCCACCTTCAACGCGTCGGGGCCGATGATGCCGGCGGCGGCCACCACCTGGGCGACTTCATGAGTGGACGCACCCGTCCAGATGCCTGCGGTGTACGGGTTCAGGCCGAGCAGCCCGGTGAGCGCGGGCATGACTCCGATCATCAAGGTTCCGAAGATCACCACGAGTGCGACGGCCGTGGCAGCTTCAGCGTCCTTTCGCCTGGCCAGCACCGCGTCCACGCCGGCCACGGCCGCCGCCCCACAGATGGCGAAGCCACCTGCTATCAGCAGGCTTTGATCGGCGCCGACCTTGAGCAATCTCCCCAGAAAGATCGTGGCAGTCATGGTGCCCCCGACGATCACCACGACGCCGACGATGATCGGCCAACCCAACGCAACGATGTCACTGAGCGCCAACTGCAGCCCCAACAGCACCACACCGATGCGCAGCAGGCGTCGGGCGGCCACCGCCAGGCCGGGCTGGAGCCGCTGCATGATTGCCGACTCCGGGCCGGTCAGGTTGGACAACACCGCCCCCAGCAGAATGGCCAGCAGCATTGCGCTCAGACCGGCGACCCAACCACCGATGGTGATCGCCAGGCCGGCCACGGCGACCGAAACCAGCAGCCCGGGGAGGACGAGGAGATAACGGGGGCGTTCCGGACGCACAGGTCGGATCAGTTCGGCTTCAGCGGTAGGCACCTGATCAGGCTATATGCGTCCCATTGGGTGAGCTAGCCTCGATCTTGGCATGTTTGCTATATCGTGTTTGATATGCCCGCTGAGTTGAATCCTCGCAGCCGACCCCCGGTGGAGGACCTGCTGCTTCTGTTGGCTGTCGCCGAATACGGCGGAGTCGGTGCCGCAGCCCGCGAGTTGGGCGTCGCGCAACCCAATGCCAGCCGGGCTCTGCACCGCCTGGAACGACAACTGGGCCTGAACCTGCTGAAACGCACCAACACCGGCAGCACCCTCACCCCTGACGGCGCTTTGGTGGCCGACTGGTCGCGTCGAGTCGTCAACGCCTACGCCGAGCTCAGTGCCGGGGTAGCCGCCATCAGCGGTCCGGGCACCGGCCCGGTGCGGGTGGCGGCCAGCCAGACCATCGCCGAGGAGTTACTCCCCCGCTGGTTGGCCCACCTGCGAAGCGAATATCCCGGCATCGACGTGCACCTCACGGTGGCCAACTCCGAACAGGTGGGCACCGTGCTCAACGAGGGCGGGATCCTCGGCTTCGTGGAGAGCCCGCAACTGCCGTCCACGCTGCAGGTTCCGGTGCGCAGCAGCCGGGTCGCCACTGATCGGCTCGTGGTGGTGGTCTCCCCCGATCACGCCTGGGCGCGACGAACTCGCCCGGTCAGCCTCACTGAGCTGGCCGCCACCGCCCTGGTGGTCCGCGAGCCCGGCTCCGGCACCCGGGTGAGCTTCGAGCAGGCGATGGGCGCCTTCGAGTTGGCCAATCCTGCGCTGGAGTTAGCCAGCAATTCGGCGGTGCGGATCGCGGTGGCGGCCGGCGCCGGACCGGCCGTGTTGAGCGAGTTGGCCGTCCGTCACGCCGTCTCAACCGGCGATCTGCGAGCAGTCATGGTGACGAGCTTCCTCGTGGAGCGCCCATTGCAGGCGGTGTGGGCGCGCAGCCCGAAGCCACGGCCTGAACTGCTGCGATTGGTGGAGATCGCCACCGCGCTCAGCGAGACTGCCGAATGACGCGGAACGCCGCCTCGGCGACGAGGTCAGGATCACCGCTGGCATCCACCACGGCGCTCGCCGCGTCGGAGTAGAGCTGCTGACGAGCGGCGTACACCTGCGGCAGATCATCGCGGGCCAGCATCGGACGCCCCTCATCACCGCTGATGCGCGCCAATGCTTCAGCCAGCGTGATGTCGAGCAGCAGCACCTGGTGCCCGCGCAGCAGCTCTCGGACCGAGGGAGTGCTCACCGCACCGCCACCCAACGCAATCACTGCAGGCGGGCCGGTGAGCAGGTCGGCAATCACATCGGCCTCCAACGCCCGAAAACCAGCCTCACCGTCGGCGGCGAAGACCTCCGGAATGCTGCGTCCGCGGGCCTCGATAAGCTCATCACTGTCGACGAAGGC
>DMIX01000303.1 GCA_003451975.1 Propionibacteriaceae bacterium | reverse complement strand
CGGTCTTCAGATCAGGGCCCACGCGACGGTAGTAAGTCAGCGCCGCCACCGAGGTGCCGCCGATCGATCCCAGCTTGTTGGTCGCCAGCGCCTGCACCGGAGTGATGCCGGGAACCAGCAGCAGCGCGGGCAGTTGCAGCAGTCCACCACCGCCGACGACGGCGTCGATCCAGCCGGCGGCGAATCCCAGCCCGATCACCAGCGCCAGGTGCCACCAGGTGAACCCGTCGATCCCGAAGAACCCCGCCAGATCCACATCGCCCCCTTCCGCTCAACGCTTCCGATTCGGTCAGTGGCTCCGCCCTGGGACGCAGCGGCTGACCGTAACAGGAGCGGCCGACGATCAAGCCAAGGTGGCGACCAGGATGGCCTTGATGGAGTGCATCCGGTTTTCGGCCTGGGTAAAGACGATGGAGGCCTCGGACTCGAAGACGTCCTCGGTGACTTCCAATTCCGGCAGGCCGAAGCGTTGGAAGATCGCCTCACCGACGCTGGTCTCGCGGTTGTGATAAGCGGGCAGGCAGTGCATGAACTTCACGTCGTCCACGCCGGTGCGTTCCATGAGGGCTGTGTTGACCTGGTAGTCCTGCAACAGCAGGATGCGCTCGGTCCACACGCTCTCCGACTCGCCCATCGACACCCAGATGTCGGTGTGGATGAAGTCACAGCCTTTGACCCCATCCAGGTCCTCGGTGAGGGTGATGCGGGCCCCGGTAGTCTCGGCGAGTTCGCGGGCGGCCCTGACCACCTCCGGCGGCGGCAGCAGCTTGGTCGGCGCCACCAGGCGCACGTCCATGCCCAACAGCGCACCGCCGATGAGCAGCGAACAGCCCACATTGAAACGGGCATCGCCGACATAGGCGAAGCTGATGTCGTGGTCGTCCTTGCCGCTGGACTCCCGCATGGTGAACATGTCGCACAGGCTCTGGGTGGGGTGCCATTCGTCGGTCAGGCCATTCCAGACCGGCACCGAGGAGTATCGGGCGATGGTTTCCACGGTGGATTGCTTGGCGCCGCGGTATTCGATGCCGTCGTAGAGCCGGGACAACACCCGGGCCGTGTCGGCCGGTGATTCCTTGTGTCCCAGCTGGGAGGAGTTGCCGTCCATCTGAGTGACGTGCGCCCCTTGCTGGTGGGCGGCCACCTCGAAGGCCGAGCGGGTTCGGGTGGAGGTCTTCTCGAAGATCAGCGCGATGTTCGCCCCGACCAGTCGCGGCACCTCGGTGCCCGCCTTGCGGGCAGTTTTCAGCTCACCGGTGAGGTCCAGCAGCTCGCGCCATTCGGCGGGGCTGAAGTCCAGTTCTCTGAGGAAATGGCGTCCGTGCAAGCTCACGATCTGACCCTCTCTGTCGGTCGTCGATAGGAGAACTCTGCCAGGCATGCAAGCATTGACGCATGTTCGCGAGATTCTTCGCCGGCGCAGCGGCGCTGGCGGTGGCTACCTGGTGGGTCCCGGGCATCCATACCAATGTTGGCTCAGACGCGTGGGCGAATGCGTGGACGGTGATCGCGGTGGCGGCGATCTTCGGCCTAGTCAATGCGGTGGTGAAGCCCCTGTTCAAGTTCGCAACGGCACCGTTGATCCTGCTCAGTCTGGGGCTGTTTCTGCTGATCATCAATGCGGTGATGCTGATGTTGGTCTCCTGGTTGTCGCAACAACTCGGCCTCACCTGGCAGGTCGATAACTGGGCCAGTGCCTTCTGGGGCGCCCTGATCGTGTCGATTGTGAGCTTCATCCTGAACGCCTTCTTCAAACGAGGAGAGGAGCACCGATGAGTCGTCCCGTGATTCTGTTCATCTGTTGGGGAAATGTTTGCCGTTCGCCGATGGCAGAGATGGTGGCTCGGGCCAAGGCCACCACCGACCACCTGGCCGTGGATTTCCGCAGCGCCGGGGTGAGTGCGGAGGAGGCCGGACACCCGATGGACAGTCGCGCTCGCACGACTCTGATTAACGCCGGCTACGTTCCCGACTCCCACACCGCACACCTGATCACTGCCGAGGAAGTGCATGCCGCCGACATGGTCATCGGCATGGAGCGCGCCCATTTGTCCCGGCTGCACCAGTTGGTGCCTGAGGCCAATCACCTCTATCTGCTCTCTGATTTCGATCCGAACACCCCGCCGGGCTCAGAGATCGAAGACCCGTGGTACGGCGACGAAGCCGGCTTCCAGGTCACCTTGCATCAGATCGAGGGTGCCATGCCGGAACTGATGAAACGGGCTCGCGAACTACTCGGGTAGCTGCTCGCTCCGGGTCGCCTGAAGCCAGAACGTCCGCGGACGTGGCAATCTGTATCCATGCATATCCTCGTTGTGGACGACGACCAAGCGGTCCGCGACTCGCTCGCCCGCTCGCTGCGCTATTGCGGCTATGAGGTGACCACCGCCAATGACGGCGTGGAAGCCTTGGCCCGATTGTCGGCAGTTCGACCCGACGCTGTGATCATGGACGTCATGATGCCCCGCCTCGACGGTCTGGAAACCACTCGGTCGCTGCGGGCGTCCGGTAACGATGTGCCGATTCTGGTTCTCACCGCCCGCGATGCCGTCGGTGATCGGGTCGATGGTCTGGACGCCGGCGCTGACGACTACATGGCCAAGCCGTTCTCCTTCGACGAGTTGCAGGCGCGGCTGCGGGCATTGACCCGCCGGGTGCGTCCGGCCACGACCGATGACGACGATGAGCAGCTTGCTTTCGCTGATCTGACCTTGGACCTGCAAACCCGTGAGGTCATCCGCGCCGGCCGTCGGATCAGTCTGACGCGCACCGAGTTCGCCCTGCTACAAACCTTCCTGGAAAACCCCCGCCGGGTATTGGAGCGCTCCTGGTTGCTCAACGAAGTATGGGGCTTCGACTTTCCGACCACCGCAAACTCGCTGGAGGTCTACATCGGCTACCTGCGCCGCAAGACCGAGGGCGAAGGTGAGACTCGTCTGATCCATACCGTGCGCGGCATCGGCTACGTGCTGCGCGAGACTCCGCCGTGATCCGCTGGCTCCGTTCGATTCTGTCAGTCACCAACCGGCCACTGCATGACCGGTTGATGGCGTTGATCTCGGTGGCGGTGGCCGGTGCGGTCGCCATCACCGGCGTGGCGGCGTACCTGATCACCACCTTCGCGATCTACGACCAACTCGACACCGAACTGCTGGCAGTGGCCGACGTCACGACCACCTGGATCGCCGGCGACGCCGAGTCGCTGGGCGGGTTGAACAGTGAAGCGCTGTCGACAGCGAATGTCACCATCATGCTGGTGCGTTCCGATGGTCGCACGATCTATCCGCCAGGCAACGGAGTGAAGCTGGAATCCAGCGACGCCGAGCTGACGATCGCCCGCACCCAGATCGGAACCTCGGCCCGCACCGGCGTGGCCGACAATGGGGAGTCCTATCGGATCGTCGCCGTGCCGCTGGCTGATCAGGGCACTTACTACGCCCTGGTGCTGGGCCGTCCGCTGGGGCCTACCGATCAGATCTTGCGCATCTTGGCGTTCTCGCTGCTGACCTTCGGTCTGTTGGCTGTGCTGTTGGCCGGCGCCATCGGGTGGTTCATCGCCCGCTCGGGTCTGCTGCCGATCCAGCGGTTGACCGAGGCGGTGAGCCGGGTCACCGAGACCGACGAGTTGGCCCCGATCGAGGTCGGCGGCATGGATGAGCTCACTGATCTCACCGGTGCGTTCAACACGATGATGCGCTCGCTGCACTCCTCCCGGGAGCGACAACGCCGCCTGATCGCCGACGCGGGCCACGAGTTGCGGACGCCGCTGACCTCGTTGCGCACCAATGTGGAGTTGCTGATCGCCGACGATCGCCAGAACATGCTGCCGGAGGGGGCGCGTGGCGAGATCCTCCGAGACATCGCCGCCCAGCTCGGCGAGTTCACCCAGTTGATCGGTGACCTGGTTCATCTCTCCCGCGACGACCGGGTGCAGGCCCACCCGGAGCCGATCGACCTGCGCGATGTGGTCAACAATGCGGTGATCCGAGCCAAGCGACGCGGCCCTGGCCTCACTTTCGATGTGGAGACCGAGCCGCTGTATCTGGTCGGCGAGCCGGACAGCCTGGAGCGAGCCATCACCAACCTGCTGGACAACGCGGTCAAGTTCTCTCCGCCGGGCGGACGCATCACAGTACGTCTGCACGGTGACCGGGTGCGCATCAGTGATGAGGGCCCGGGCATTGCCGAGGCCGACCTTCCGCACGTCTTCGACCGCTTCTATCGTTCCGATCACGCCCGCACTACGCCCGGGTCGGGTTTGGGGCTGTCGATCGTTGCTCAGACCGTCAAGGCCCACGGTGGCTGGGTGAAGGCAGGCCGGGCGGCTTCTGGTGGGGCGGAGTTCACGATTCGATTGCCGGGCAGCGCCGAGCCTCCCGAAGAAGCCACCGAAACCACCGGAGGCCAGTCGGCCGTCGTGGAGTGAGCCACCTACCACCAACTATCGACGGCGCGTCTCCACGATCAGACGCATCACTGCGCCGGCTTCGCCAAAGCCCCAGCGATGACATCAACAGCCCCGGCCAGAGCCCACTCCAGTTCCGCCGCGACCGATCCAGCAGGCCGCTGAACCGCCACCAATCCGCCGTCTCGGTGCCGAAGGTCGAACAACTCGCCATCGCGCACCACCCAGGCGCGCGCCCAAACCTTTGGGGTTTCGACTCCGGGAACCCAAGCTTCGACTCGCAGGTGGAGACTCGCCTCCACCTCACCCCCAGCGGGATCGGGCAGCACCACCACGCGGCCGTCAGCGTACTGACCCTGCACCGCCGGTGCCCGGAGAGCCGCCACCGGTGGCAACAACTCAGCCAGCTCCCGCCAGTTGGGCGACGGGGCGAACGACAGTTGAACACTGCCGTCGGGCACGGTCCTACCTTCGACATCGCGCACCGGCTGAGCCACGATGAGGGCGCCGTCTGCTGCCTGCGTGAGCCGAACGAGCATCCCCAGCCCATCGGCGGCGCCAACCATCGTGGCCCGCACGGGAGCCGACATATGCTCCGCCAGGACGGCGGCCAGCGACTCTCCGTCCTGCGGAACGGCATCGGCGAGAATCTGGTTCGCCTGTTGCAGCAAGTCCTCAAAGTCAGAACCCGTCATGGTCAACTGCTGGGACTCCACCTCAGCGCTTCCTCTCCGGAGTCGGGGTAATGCTCCAGGTCCTGCGCACGTCGCCCACCGTGCCGAGGGTCAGCCCCTCGTCGTAAAAGTTGAAAACCACAGGACTCCCGTCGTCGAGCCGGTACTTCCTCGGAAACAGCCACCCATCCTCAACGCGCGGGTCGCGTGCCATCGCCGTCACCACTTCACGGGCAATATCCTGCGCAGCCCATTTGTCGGAAGCATCGACGCTCACCTCGACCGTCTGGGTACCCCCCAGTTGCATTGCGCAGTGGACCTCTACTGACGTCACACCGGGCACGGCCAGGATGTCCTCACGATAGATGGCATCACAGGCTCGACTTCGACTGCCTGTGCCGGCGAACAAGTCGGCGAGGTAGTCGAACGCCGCAACCATGCCTGCAATCGATCCCAAACCCAGAACGACTGCGACCACAATCACCGTTACGCGCCGCACGCTCAGTCCTTCCGTCCGACGTGGATCGTCACGTTGTCTTGGGTGACCCCTCCCAGGAAGCCCGATTCGCGTAGTTGGTCTTCGTAGGCGGCAAAGACCGGATTGGGATTGTTGGCTACCGATTCCAGGTAGTTGGCCTGATTGTGATTCTCGAGGACATCAAAGGGCCCGCCCGGGCTGGGCAGAGTCGCCCTGAAGTGGTGCTCGTTCACTTCAGGAACACTTCCCGGGATGGGCACCATGACTGGACCAACCGGGACCGCCGCAGAATTCTGCAGGTCGAGGACCGGAACCCAGTCGTTGCCGTGTTGGATCTCCATCACATGTACCCGGGCATCAATCTGATCACTGTCGATAGGTGAGCCGAACGTCACCGCATTAGTGACGTTGTACTGGGAGACGAAATCGGGATCGGAGACCAGATCGGCCACGCTCATCCCTCCCTGGGAATGCCCCACCATCATCACCTGAGCGCCAGGGGGGATGTTGGCATTGGCCATCGCCAACGCGACCGCCTCTGTCAAGGTCGAGCGCCCGCCACCGGCGGTGACGAAGTTGCCGGTCCCATCCATGGGGTTGTCGCCGGTGAGCGGATTCCAGGTTTCTGTGCCGGGCACCGAGACGATCACCTTGGGCTGACCGTCGGGGCCCACGATGGTGGTGACCCGGATCTGGCCAGGCCCATCGTCGTAGGCCACCACCGTCTGCGCCATTACTGATTGCAGGTTGTCGAAGCTGGGAACGTCACCGGGAAGGGCTTGAGGCGTGCCAGCGTAGGGCTCACCGTCGTCGCCGAGATTAAGATCGACGATCCCCACGGTACCGAGCGTCACGGCGGCGCTGAAGATATTGAGACTCGCCGCGATGTTGGACGACACTACCTCCGTGAAGCGAGGAAGCTCCAACCTGAAGTAGGGGACGAAGGCGGCGTCCCAGTAGGTGAGGGTTCCTTCGGCTACATCACCGAAAGCATCCCCGATGGCCTCGCCACGATCGGCGAACCATCCCAGTGCGGAGCTGAGCGCGTCGTCGCTCCCCTGAGGTGGCTGACCGCCGCCCGTCCCCGGACCAACCTCACCGGCACTGCTGGCCTGGTCTTGCTGGTCGGCATTCTCACGCAATGATCTGGCAGCATTCACCAAGAACTGTGACGCGGCTCTGAGCAGCTGGTCGTGTTTGCCGTCCCAGTCGCGATTGAAGGCATCTGCTCGCGGGCCGACCCATAGTCCGGACTTCACGCGGGAGCCCAGCGCTGCACGCCACTGAAGCAGATCTGTGGACTGCGCATCGAAGGTTGTGGCCAGTTCCCGAAGCTCGCTGGGATTCGCACCATAGAAGTCGCTCACTGGACGGCCCACCTATTCGCTCGAGGGATCACTGTGACGACGCCTTTCGCTGGTCATCGGCGCCCCGCTTCAGTTCATCTGCAGCGGTGCCGACCTCATCGGCCAGCCTCTTGAGTGCCGGCACAAAGCTGTCGTGCCATTCGGCGCGGAACCGGTCGGCGTCGGGGCCCTGCCAGGACGTCACCTCCAGTCGCCGATTCAGTTTTGCCAAGATCTCCCTCAACTCTGACGACTTCCCTCTCAGGTCGGAGGAAAATCCCTGCAGCTCACTGAGGTTTGCTCCCCAAAACACCACGTCGGTTTCCGCCTTCGTATTGACGACCGCCAGTCTTCGCAGGCCTAAACCTAAACAATGTTTTCCCACCTGTCGCGGGGAGATCTATCCACGTGGACAGCGGGACCGCTCCTCAACCGAGCTGAATCCGCGCCGGGTCTCGCAGAAGTGGCGCGAAGGCGAGCCCGGCGGCTCCCACCACCAGGAGTTTCTCCCCCAACGCCGAGGGCACGATCTGGACATGCTCACGCAACGGCGCTAGGGCGAACTGCCCAACACGGGCATCGAGATCGGCGGGAGCGCAGGCCTGCAGATCGGCCAAGAATCCGCCCAGCACCACGAACTCGGGATTGAACACGTTGATGGCTCCGGCGACGGCTACTCCCAGGTGGGCGACCTGACGGGTGACCACATCGGCGACTGCCGCAGGTAGGGGACCGCGCAGCAGCCGGGCGAGTTCGTCGCCGGTGGCCCGGTCGACCTGAAAGGCGGCCAACAGTTCGGAGCGGGTGACGACGGCTTCGACGGTGCCCGGGATTCCGGCCGAATCGGCCTGCTCAGAGCCACTGACTCGCAGATGCCCCAGCTCTCCGGCATAGCCGGACGCACCACGCAGCAGCCGTCCGTCGACGATCACACCGCCGCCGATGCCGGAGGCGCCACCGTTGAGGTAGACCACATTGGTCGCACCACGTCCGGCACCGAATTGGGTTTCGGCCAGGGCACCGACGGCGGCGTCGTTGCCGACCCACACCGGATAGCCGCAGGCCTGCTGCAGCGGGCGGGCGAACGGTTCCTCGCGCCAGCCCAGGTGGGGGGCGTTGCGGATCACGCCGTCTTCGGTCCGTACCTGGCCCGGCACAGCCGATCCCATTCCCACGACACGCAGATCGGCCAGTTCGCTGCGCAGATCGGCCACGACATCGGCGGCGAGGCGCCACACCTCGGCGGCCGTGGGCGGGCGGTCGTAGTCGTGGCGGATGATGCTGCGCACGGTGCCGTCGAGCCCGACCACCCCGATGGTGAGCGCGTCGATCTCGGGGTTGCACACCAGCGCGACCACCTCGGCACGGATCGCCACGACCGGGCTGGGGATACCCTGACGCCCCTCGGAGGGTGGTGCGCTTTCGGTGACCAGCCCGAGTTCGACGAGGTCGCCCACCAGGCTCGCAATGGTCGACCGGTTGCGACCGGTCAGCTGCGCCAGGATCGACCGCGACGCCGGCCCATTGAGGTGGAGCTGAGCCAGGATCGCAGCGAGATTGTCGCGGCGGACATCCTCAGTGGTGCCTTTCCTCGAGGTGGGCAATCCGGCTCCTTCCCGCCGCACGGGTCGAGCCCGTCCCGCGGTTTGTTCGTGCTCGCAACGTAACCATGTACTCGCGCATTCTGCCAAGAGCTCCCGCCGCCGCATCGTGACCGGCGGCAATGGACGTCGGCACACCAAACAGGTATGTTGTGCTTCACAACATTCGCTCATCGTGGAGAGATTGGAGGGCCACGTGCCCACACTGCCCACCCCCGCTGATAAGTTCACTTTCGGCCTGTGGACCGTCGGCTACAACGGTGCCGACCCCTTCGGCGGCGCCACCCGTAGGCCGATGGACGTCGTACACGTCGTCGAGAAGTTGGCGTCCCTGGGCGCCTACGGGCTGACCTTTCACGACGATGACCTTTTCGCCTTCGGCTCCACCGAAGCCGAGCGGCGCACCCAGATCGATCGCCTCACGTCGGCCTGCGCTGCGACCGGGCTGCAGGTGCCGATGATCACCACGAATCTATTCAGTCAACCGGTGTTCAAGGACGGCGGGTTCACCTCTAATGATCGCGCGGTGCGACGCTTCGCCCTGCGCAAGGTGCTGCGCAATATCGATCTGGCTATGGAGGTAGGTGCTCACGTTTTCGTAATGTGGGGTGGCCGCGAAGGTGCCGAATACGACGCGGCCAAGGATGTCCGCGCCGCGCTGGAGCGCTACCGGGAGGCGGTCAACCTGCTCAGCCAGTACGTGTTGGACGCCGGCTACGACCTGAAGTTCGCCATCGAGCCCAAACCCAATGAGCCCCGTGGCGACATCCTGCTCCCCACCGTGGGCCATGCGTTGGCCTTCATCAATTCCTTGGAGCACCCCGAGCTGGTGGGCCTGAACCCCGAGGTCGGCCACGAGCAGATGGCCGGGTTGAACTTCGCCAGTGGTATCGCCCAGGCGCTGTATCACGGCAAGCTGTTCCATATCGATCTGAACGGCCAGCGCGGCATCAAATACGACCAGGATCTGGTGTTCGGACACGGCGACCTGCACAACGCTTTCGCCCTGGTCGATCTGTTGGAGAACGGTGGGCCCAGCGGTGGGCAGGCCTACACCGGCATGCGCCATTTCGACTACAAGCCCTCCCGAACCGAGGACGAGACCGGCGTGTGGGACTCCGTGCGAGCCAATATGCGCACCTACCTGCTACTCAAGGAACGTACTCAGGCCTTCCGAGCCGACCCCGAGGTGCAGCAGGCTTTGGCCGACGCCAAGGTGGCCGAACTCGCAGTCCCCACGCTCGACGACGGTGAAAGCTACACCGACCTGATGGCTGATCACAGCGCCTACGAGGACTTCGACACCCAGGCCTACTTCGGCGGCTTGGGTTTCGGCTTCGTTCGACTCCAGCAACTCGCCACCGAGCACCTCATGGGTGCACGCTGAGAGCTCACCGCAGGGTGGCTCCCGGCCTCGATGCCGTGACTCCTACCAAGAGAGGCCCGCAATGCCGCGTGTCATGGGCGTGGATTCGTCCACCCAGAGCTGCAAGGTCATCGTTCGTGACGCTGCCACCGGTGAGGCGCTGAGCGTCGGCCGTCGTGCACATCCGGCTGGTTCTGAAGTCGATCCGGCGCACTGGTGGGTGGCGCTCAACGCCGCGATCGAGCAGGCCGGAGGCCTGGCCGGCATCGACGCGGTGAGTATCGCAGGCCAACAGCACGGCATGGTGGCCCTCGATAGCGAAGGCCGGGTGATCCGTCCAGCCCTGCTGTGGAACGACACCCGCTCCGCCGAAGCGGCCCAGGATCTCATCACTGAGATCGGGCTGGCGGAACTGGTTCGACGCACCGGTTCGGTTCCGGTGGCCTCCTTCACCGCCACCAAGCTGCGCTGGCTGCGCGACCACGAGCCGGACAATGCGGCCCGGGTCGCCGCAGTCTGTTTGCCTCATGACTGGCTCACCTGGCGACTGCGAGGCTACGGACCGTCCGGTGAAGCCAAGCTCGGGCCCGACTTCGACGAGCTGATCACCGACCGCTCCGACGCCTCAGGTACCAGCTATTTCTCGGCCTCGGCCAGCGCCTACGACCGCCAACTCTTGGCGATCGCATTGGGTCATGATGCTGTCCTGCCCCGGGTGTTGAAGCCTGCCGAAGCTGTCGCCGGGCCAGGCTTTCTGGTCGGTCCCGGCGCGGGCGACAATGCGTCCGCCGCACTGGGCCTGGATGCCCGCGACGGTGACACGGTCGTCTCGCTGGGCACCTCCGGGA
Organism: Propionibacteriaceae bacterium; assembly: GCA_003451975.1. Taxonomy (GTDB): domain Bacteria; phylum Actinomycetota; class Actinomycetes; order Propionibacteriales; family Propionibacteriaceae; genus Propionicimonas. The sequence goes on along the minus strand of DMIX01000303.1, from coordinate 234 downwards.
CGGTATTCGCCACCACGGCGACCCCGAGTCACGACCCGTCGGGCTATGTGGCCGGATTCGCTGACGCGACCGGCGGGTATTTGCCGCTGGTGTGCACCTTGAATGCGGCTCGGGTGTTGGATTCGATCGCGGGCCTGCTCGGCGTCGACCACGACGAATTGGGACGCCTCGCTCTCCAGGCCGCGCCGGGTGCCGGCGGTGCGGTGCTGGTGCCCTATTTCGAAGGCGAACGCA
>DMIX01000209.1 GCA_003451975.1 Propionibacteriaceae bacterium | reverse complement strand
GTGAGGGTGCCGGTCTTGTCCACGGCGACCGCCGAGATCTTGGCCGAGGTCTCCAGGAACTCGCCGCCCTTGATCAGGATGCCATTACGGGCAGCCCGGCCGATGCCTGCCACGATCGCGACCGGAATGGAGATCACCAGGGCGCCGGGGCAGCCGATGACCAGCAGGGTCAACGCCAGGACCACATCACCAGCGATCAGTCCGGCCGCCAGTGCCAGCACCATGACGGCGGGGGTGTACCAGCGGGAGAAGCGGTCCATGAAGGCCTGGGTGCGGGCCTTGGCGTCCTGGGCCTCCTCCACCCGGTGGATGATGCGGGCCAGGGTGGTATCCGCGCCGATGCCGGTGGCCAGCACTTGCAGGAAGCCGCCGCGGGAGACAGTGCCGGCGAACACCTGGTCACCTTTGGATTTCTCCACCGGGATCGATTCGCCGGTGATGGAGGCCTCATCGATGGCGCCGGAGCCGGAGACGACCTGGCCGTCCACGGGGACCTTCGAGCCGTTCTTGACCAGGACGATCTCGCCCATTCTCACCTGTCCGGCAGGGATCTCCTGTTGTTCACCATCGCGCACAACGACGGCGGAATCCGGGGCGACGGCGACCAGCTCGGCCAGGGCCGAGCGGGTCCTGTTCAGGGTCGCCGCTTCCAGAGCGTGTCCGATGGCGAATAGGAACGTGACCGCCGCGGCCTCCCAGAAGTTGCCGATGATGACCGCGCCGATGGCCGCCACCGACACCAGCAGGTCGATGCCGATGACCTTGGCGATCAGCGCGCGAACCGCCTTGATCACGATCCCGTAGCCGGCGACCACGGCGGCGGCGACCATGAAGGCATCCGCGAGGGTGAAGACCGCGGTGGCATGGGTGGCGTGGGCGCCGGCATCGAGCCACCACTGGGGGCTGATGGTGAGGTTGGCCGCACCCTCGGCCAGCCGTTGAACGGCGAAGGAGATGATGATGAGTACGCCGGACACGACGGGGACCGACCAGTTCCCATAGACCCATTTCTGGAGCCTGTTCACTTTCGGGTACGACCTTTCTGCGATGAGTGCCAGCGGACCGGCAGATCGGGTATGAGCGAAAAATGTGCGACCCCACAGGGGCCCGCGTGCCTCAGAAGGCTGAAGGAGTGGCCTTATAGCCGGCCTTCGCCACGGCAGTCACGAGGTCATCCACGGAGACGCGCTCGGCGTCGTGGTCGATCTCGATGCGGGATGAGGCGAAATGGACCTTCACGTTCTCGACACCCTTGAGGCGGCCGACCTGCTTTTCGATCTTCGCCACGCAGGACGGGCAGGAGAATCCCTCGGCCCTCAAAAGGGTGTGGGTGGCGGTGGAGGTAGTCATTGTGAGAATCCCTTTCTTGGTGGTGTTCCGTATTGACACCTTCACGATAGGTTCGCGCCACTGCGAACTCCTTGACCCAGGTCAAGTCCGGACGGCACCGTACGAGGCGCCCCCTGGGGCATCTGGGACGGTGGCGCCCGCGCCGATTCCGGTAGGCTTGAGGCATGTCTGAGGATGACCTGTGCGTAGCTCGCGTACCGATCTTCCAAGGACTGACGCGCCAGGAGCAGCTGCACGTCGCCGACTTCGTTCGCCCGGTGTGCGTCCACAAGGGGGATATTGTTTGTTCCCCCGGACAGTCGGTGTCGCGTCTGCTGGTGATGCACAGCGGACAGCTCAAGGTCAGCCACACGGCGGCCAATGGTCAGGAACAGATTCTGCGAACGGTGACAGACGGTGATGTCGTGGGAGAACGGGCCTTCCTGACGGGCCACCGCCCGGTCGACCTCGTCGTCGCGCTAGAAGACAGTCGGATGTGCGTCTTCGACCACGCCGACCTCTCGGCCCTGCTCCGCGACTACCCCGACATCAGTCAGCGGATGCTGCGGACACTCTCCGACCGGCTCTCCTCAGTCGAGCGACTGCTGGGCGCCGTCACCTCCAGCGACGTCAACGCCCGCGTGGCGGCCTACCTGCTAGATCTGCCCGGCAGCATGCGAGCAGGCGTACCCACGGTGAGGCTGCCGATGGCGAAACAAGACATCGCCGCCTACCTCGGAACCACGCCCGAAACCCTGAGCCGACGCCTCGCCGCGCTCTCCACCTCCGGCATCATCGAACTCCACGGACGCCGAGACGTCTCCATCCTCGACATTGATGCACTCGAACACGTCGCCACACCCCGATAGCCCGGTACCGTCAGGATGCATCCGAGACGCGTCGAAGGCAGCGATGTAGGCCACTGCGCAACATCGACTACTCCGACCGCTACCAGCAGCACTTCACGCTCGGCTCCGACATCTCCACTCGGGACCGCGACGGCATCCACAAGACCTTCTCTGGCCTGATGAAGCTCATCTACCCGGGCGGCGAGGCCACGCAAGAGGAGATCGAGGAACTGCTGCGCTTCGCCGTCGAAGGACGCAAGCGCGTCAAGGACCAGATTCTTCGGATCGACACCACAATGGCCGCCGTCAACTTCGGCTACTCCGACAAGTCGGGCACCTGGCGTGGCGTCACCACACTTGAGGAGGACGAGTACCCCGACTACTACCAGGCTCGCCGCCCCGAGGCCGAGGGCGAAGTAGAGGCGTCGGCGGAGGAGCGTGGGTCCGCGCAAGCAGAGGTCGCAGTTGCGGCTCCAGTTGCTCCCGAGGTGGCGGCGCCCCTGTTCGAAGGGCACCGGGAGTTCCAGGAGAACCAGCGTGGAGTCTCGTACGAGACGCTGCTCATGCCCTATTTGCACGGCGCCACGGACATCACCATCGTCGATCCCTACATCCGGCTCCCGCACCAGGGACGCAACCTCGTCGATCTGCTGGCCCTGCTAGCGGCGGCCAAGGACCCCGCCGACGAGATCGCGGTGACACTGGTGACCAAGGAAGACCGCGGCGAGTATGCCCAGCAGCACCTCCTCATGCTCAAGGACATCCAGGACAGCGCCGCTACGGTCGGTATCCAGTTCACCGTCAACTGGGATGAAACCATCCACGACCGGTCGATCCGCACCGACCACGGCTGGAAGCTCCTCCTCGGGCGTGGTCTCGACATCTTCCAGAAGGGTTCCGGTAGCCAGTTCGACCTCGGCTCCCGCCGCCAGGAGTTCCGTCAGGTCTTCGCGTTCGGCATCACCTACATCAACGAGCAAGAGGGGGCCCGATGACAACAACGAACGCCGAAACGGAGTCGGAGGATGACGCCAAGGGCCTCCTCGTTATCGGTGGCACGGTGAAAGAGATCATCACGACATCCGAGCCGAAATTAGTCCGGGAGCATCTGGGTTCGCTGTTGCAAGTGAAGAACCTCGTCGTCCTTCTTGGCTCTGGCGCGTCGTTCCACTTGGGCTCTCCAAAGACGCGAGACCTGACCAATGAGCAGGTACTTGGGCTCATCAGGGAGGCTGGCGGTGAGCCAACGGAGGAACACCAATCGCTCCTTGCCACGATCAATCCCACCGACAGCGGTGATCTAGAAAAGCTCCTGAACGGACTCCAGCTTGCCGCATCGCTTGCGACGCAAGCCGGCCAGGACTCAGTGACGCTCGGTTCGGGGGCGGATGCCAAGTCCTACCCGAAGAAGCAAGTCGATGCCTTGCGACAACAGATCAACCGGGCGCTCGCTGAAGCATGCCGCCTGCCGAAACCCGGCAAGCCGTTGGACGCACCCTTCGATTCCGACCCACTGCTTGCGCACCGCACGTTCCTCTCCCGAATCATCCGTAGTCGTCGCGTCAATCTGCCAAGGCCGCAAGTCTTCACCACGAAGTACGACCTGGTCATTGAGAGCGCCCTCGATCAACTCGGATATCCGGCTCTAGGGACATCCGGTGGGGAGCGGGGCTGACGGCGCGGTAGCGCGCGGGTAGGGGTCGAGGTCCCCGAGGATCAGAAGCGCCAACCACTGATCCAGTCTCGAGGACCTCAACGTGCCTGACGTTACGGGGTGCGCTGCCGCACCCACTACTTCTGACCCGTGCCCGCGCTGCGACGTGATGCTAGGCCTGGGCGTCGTGCACGTGGAGGCGGTCGAGCGATCTGCTGATCTGCTCGTTGTGACGGTCTCGACGCCACGGCAGCTGATGGGATGCCCGGGGTGTGGGGTGGTCGCGCTCAGCCGGGGCCGCAGGGTTCGGGTGCTGCGCGATGTCCCGCATGGGCAGACCCTGGTGCGGCTGCGGTGGCGGCAACGCCGCTGGCGCTGCCCCGATCCCGACTGCGGTGTCGCCACGTTCACCGAGCAGGTCCCGGACCTGGTCGCCGCCCGCGGCTCGATCACCGTCCGGGCAGTGTCCTGGGCGATTGGGCAGCTCCGTGGTGAGCACGCTACCCTCGCCGGTCTGGCCCGCCAGCTAGGGACGTCCTGGAAGACGCTGTGGCGCGCGATCAAGCCCCGACTGCAGGGCCTGGCCGCCGACCAGACACGCTTCGAGGGCGTGCTCAGCCTGGGCGTCGATGAGCACCTGTGGCACCACGTCGACCCCAGGAAGCGTGGCCCGAAGGAGCTGACCGGGATGGTCGACCTGACCCGCCACCGCAACAAGAGTGGCCGCTGGGTGGTGCGCGCCAGGCTGCTGGACCTGGTGCCGGGACGCTCGAAGAAGGCCTACGCCGACTGGCTCGCCGAACGCGGGCCAGCCTTCCGTGAGGGCATCGGGGTCGCGGCCCTGGACCCCTTCGGTGGCTACAAGTCCGCGATCGATGACCAGTTCGCCGACGCAGTCGCAGTCCTGGACGCCTTCCATGTCGTCAAGCTCGGCACCGCGGTGGTCGATGAGGTACGCCGCCGCGTCCAGCAGGACACCACCGGTCACCGGGGCCGCAAGGGCGACCCACTGTTCGGTATCCAGACGATGCTGCGGGCCGGCGCGGAGAACCTCACCGACCGTCAGCTGCAACGCCTGCAAGAGGCGATCAACGCCGACGAACGCCACGAGGAGGTCTACATCGCCTGGCGCTGCGCCCAGGACCTGCGCGCCGCCTACAAGCAGCCCAACCCGAAGAAGGCGCTGGCAGCGGCGACCAAGATCGTCGAGGTCTTCCACACCTGCCCGATCCCCGAGGTCGCGCGCCTGGGCCGCACGCTACGCAAGTGGAAGGACGCGTTCCTGGCCTACTTCACCACCGCCCGGGCATCCAACGGTGGCACCGAGGCCGTCAACGGCATCATCGAGCTCCACCGCCGCCTGGCCCGCGGCTACCGCAACTTCGAGAACTACCGACTCCGGATGCTCCTGGCCGCCGGCGGACTCACCCAGTGATCCCCACCGAATGTCCGAAGAGCCCCTTTACGCCGACCTCTGCCAGCGTCAGTCCGCTGAGGTAGAGGTCGGCTGCTTCATGGATGCGGGAAGGGTCGAAGCTCCCGCGTCGGATCGGAACCTCCCGACGAACCAAGTGGGCGGCCACAGTTCGGCGGTTCACGCGGAACTGCGCCGCCAGCTCCACAAGCGTCGCTCCCGACCGATACTCCGACACCAGATCGTCGACCTGTTCGGGGCGCAGAAGGGTTTGAGCCATCTCAACTGACCGCACCATCCGACCGCGCGAGTCCGCCACTGTCGGCCCCCGACGAACGGCGGTCCTGCTTGTAGAAGCCGCGTGACCTGCGCAAAGATAGGGTTTTCAGGGCTGGGCAGGGGTTCTCAAACTCTCTACGCAGGTCCAGGAACTTGATGTGGAGGATGAAGCGGGCGTAGTCGGGTGAGGTTGTGTCGAGGGTGATGTCGAGGGCGGACTCGACCAGTTGGACGATGTGGTTCACCCGACGCAGCAGGAGCGCTGCCGCCCCGTCGGTGCGCTCGTGCAGTGCGTTGATCAGGTGCATCGCCAGGAACACCGCCTCTTCCGGCGGTAGGGCGATGTTGAGGGCGGTGCTGAGTGAGTCGCGCATCCGTGAGGCCACCGCTGCCTCGTCGGCGTAGAGCACCATCAGTTCTGGCATGGCTGCCACGGGGAGCCGGATGCCCTTCTTCAGGCGTTCGATCACGAATTGCTCGTGGTCGATCAGCGCGATGGGGAGGCTTCGGCTGAGTTGGTTGCCCAGTTGGCTGGCGGCCATCTCCACGGCGTCGGTGACGGCGTCGACGATCGGGAACGGCACGTCGGCCAGGACGTGTTGGACTTGTTCGGGGTCGGCGTTGACGTCGAGGACGTAGGTCTTTTCGACTCGGCTGTAGTCGATCGGGTCGTGCGGGTGAAGGTGCCATCCGAGCCCGCGTCCCATGAGCACGAGTTCGCGGCCGAGTGGATCGACGGTGATGATGAGGTTGTTGTTCAGCACTTTGTGAACGACACCCCACGTATCAGGCGGTCGGGGCAAGTCGGAGACCTTTCCCGCTCAGCACCGGTCGCTGTTGGTGCACGTGCGGCGATTGTCCGGGTTGGGACGCGGGCGCCGTGGTGCTCTTGTGTTGGCGGACATGCCCAACACGGTGGCAGAACGTGCCTGGTTGAGGGAGTCCTTTGCAGTACCACCATCAAGGGGGACTCCCTCAACTGCGCGTGGTCTGGTGACATAGGTGTGCAGCTGGTGACCGGTCCTGCGTTCGCCCGTCTCGCTGCCTACTGCTCCCTGATAGAAAGTGCGTTCCTTGCCCCGAGCTACCGATGAGGCCGTTCAGGCCGGACAACGACTTCCTCTTGTTACCTACGTGCTGGCTGCCGGGGTCTTCCTCATGGGCACGTCGGAGTTCATCGTGGCGGGCATCCTGCCGGAGATCGCCGAGGATTTGGGCATCTCGATCGCCCAGACCGGGATGATGATCACCGTCTTCGCCATCGGCATGATCGTCGGCACCCCGGCGATGGCGGCATTGACTCTTCGGCTGTCGCGCCGGCTGGCGTTGGGCCTGTCGTTGATCGTGTTCTCGATCGGGCACATCATCGTGGCGGCGTCCGCGGACTACACTACGATCCTCGCTGCCCGGTTCCTGACCGCGCTGGCCACCGGAGGGTTCTGGGCGGTGGCCGCTGTGGTCGCCGCACAGACCGCCGGTGCCGCGATGAGCGCGCGTGCGGTCGGCATCGTGCTCGGCGGCGGCATGGTCGCCAATGTCTTGGGCGTGCCGCTGGGGTCGTTCGCCGGCCAGGCCATCGGGTGGCGTGGCCCGTTCTGGGCGTTGGCTGTGCTGGCGTTCGTGGGGGCCTTCGTGATCTACCGTCTGATTCCGCTCGACGCGCCGACGAAGAACCCGCCCTCGCTGCGCGCCGAGGTCAAGGCGCTGCGCGACCTCCGGGTGCTCTTGATCCTGGTGTGCTGCGCGGTCGTGACCGGCTCGGCGCTCACCGTCTACAGCTTCATTGCGCCGCTGGTGACCGACGCCGCCGGCCTGCCCGGTAGCGCGGTGCCGCTGATCCTGGTGGTGTACGGGATCGGCGCCGCCATCGGCTCTTACCTGGGTGGACGCATCGGTGACCGCAACCCCTTCGGACTGCTCTTCGGCGCCGCCGGCGCAACGTTCGTCATCCTGGTCGCTCTGATCTTCCTGGCCCACCTGGCCGCACCTGCCGTCGTGCTGCTCATGCTGCTGGGGCTGTTCGGCATGGCCACCAACCCCGTCCTGATCGGCAAGGCCGTCGGCTACGCCAGGAACGCCCCGACCCTGGCGTCGGCGATGTGCACCTCGATGTTCAACGTCGGCACCGCTATCGGCACCTTCCTCGGCGGCATGGCGATCGAGTCCTCCCTGGGCGTCACCGGACCGGTGGTGG